>NZ_PDYL01000006.1:0-184255 GCF_002743035.1 Sporosarcina sp. P12(2017) | reverse complement strand
GGCCATTCTTTTAACTCATATGCATGAAGATCATACCGGTGGGGTACAGGAGATTCTAGCGAGTCATCCGGAAACTCTTGTTTATGGACCGAAAGAAACGAAAGGCTTGGTGAATAGTGTTGTAAAGGAAGGAGACTCCTTTAACTTGTTGGGCCAAACTTTCCAAGTCTACGAATCAGGAGGTCATACGCATGGCCATATCAGTTTTTTAATGGGAGATAATCTCTTTTGCGGGGATGCCTTGTTTTCAGCAGGATGCGGTCGGGTTTTTACCGGCGATTACAAAGCACAATATGAAACTTTGCAGAAATTTAAGCGCTTGGATGATGCTATAACTGTTTATCCCGGTCACGAGTATACCGAAACTAATTTACGTTTTGCATACGACATGCATCCGGAAAACGAAAAAATTTCCAAATCATTAGAAGAAGTCCAGGAACTGCGTGCTAAAGGACAGCCAACACTCCCGACAACGATCGGCAGGGAGAAGGAAATTAACCTCTTTCTGCAAGCGGAAACATTGGAGGACTTTATCGAATTGCGTAACGCCCGTGATAACTTCTAGAACAATTACTGGGCTGCTTTTTGCCGAATGATATATCGCATTAAGTGTACTGATATAGTATCTATGATAAGATAAGGTCAATATAATTACGGAGGATGATAGTAATGAACCAAGTACTCGTTGAAATTTGTTTACGTGTTAGAGACATTGATGCTACTTTAGATTTTTATACTGAGCTTTTTGATTTTGAAGTAGCCAGCCGCAGAGAATTCCCTAAAGATAAATTTGATTTAATCTATCTAAATTCACCGGGTTCTTCAGTACAAATAGAACTTACTTATAATTATGATGCAGATCCATACGTTATAGGAGATGGTTTCAGTCATTTAGGCGTAACAGTAGATGATTTAGAAGAAATGCATGAAATTTGTAAAGCTTCTTCTTATGAAACAGGTGAATTGAAAGGACTTTCAGGTGGAACACCTTCTTACTTCTTTGTTACTGACCCTGACGGCTATAGAATCGAAGTAAAGCGTAAGCACTAAAACTTTCTATATACAAAAATGATTGTAAAAAGCCTAACCCTCGACCCTCTAATTGCAAAACAGGGAAACGAGGGTTAGGCTTTTATTCTCATGTCGTGTCATTTCTCGTTAGGCGAGTGCCAGTTTCAATATGATTTGTTTGCGGCAACATTTCGACAGGCTGTATGCCTTTGACTTGATATATGTGTTCAACTAAAACGCTAAATCTCTCGCCTGTGTTTCTGGATTGCAAGAAATATAAACGATTTTTTCCGGCTTTAGTTTGCACAAAGAAGTTAGAAGCTCTTCGTCGCCACCTGCTCTTGGACAATCCATAATGACTGCATTAATCGCATCGTTTTTCATTGCCAGTTCGACCAAGAATTTCTCCGCATCTGCTCGGTGAAAATGTACGTTGTTAATGTTATTCCGTTTTGCATTTATAACCGCGCCTTTTTCACCATCATTATTGATTTCTACTCCGATAACTTCTTTGACTTGATCAGCAACGTTTATAGAAATTCAAAAATAACCATTGCGAATTAATTTAAGTCGATTTTAGATTTTACTGTTTGATAATCTAACATGAATGAAGGATAAGAACTTTCCCCGCAGAACTTTAATTCGTTATGAAAACAGAAACTCACAAATGATAAAAAACCAGTAGTTATTCCATTGAGATACTCTTCTTTAGGGATATTTGTGACTTTGTTTACATCATAATTCAACATATGTTTTGGATCTTCTAATCTAAGATTAAACATAGTGTCTTTTTCTGAAACGTCGACAGTAATTAAAGAATCTAGAAATACAATAGTAAAATGTTCATCTATATCGCCAATCAGTAAAGGAGCGATGATGGTTTGCCATGTAAATAATAAATCGGTTGTTTCGAAATCTTGGGTGAAAATAACTTCAAAATTATAAGTCGCGGTAATACAACCTTCTAAGTAATCGCCGTCATTATTGTCTATAATTAGTTGGGCAGCTTTTAAAGCTAAAGGGTCGTGAATAGATAAGAACTGCTCTTTTTTCGATGTCATATATCCTAAATGGGGAAGATCATTTGATATATAACTATTTATACTAAACACTTCATTCACCTCTTTTACCCGATTACGATTTAAATCCTATCGTTTACAACGCAATCGCTAGAATCTGTTTATGCCGAGAAAACGTTTGCTGTCGGTTCACCCCATATGGAAATTCCAATACATGTTATAGGATATAAAATAGTGTTCTTGCAATATAGTAGGCATTAAAAATATTAATAAAGGTTTTATATAGGCTTTATCTTCTTTTTTATAAACAACCATTATGGAAATTGAAAATATAAGAGGTAACCATACAAACCAGAAAAGAATATTGTTAAAAATAATTTCTAGAATTTCAATCACTCCTTTAAATATCGGATCCGTAAATACCCACTGTGTTATGTATTTTCTTCAGTAATGGAAGTGTAGTTCATATGTACATATACTGCATGAGTTTACAACCGGTCTAAATAAATTGAAGTTATCACCATTATATCAATATACTGGACAAATACTTTAATTATTTAATATTTAATAAAGAGGCTAAGGCAAAACTCAATAAAATGAAAAAACAGCTTGAATCCAAGTTACAAGAACTTTGGTTTCACGCCGTTTTAATTTCGTCTTTTGTTAATTGCAATTTAGGGTTTTCTTCATTATACAATCTGACTCGATTCTAGCGTACTGCGGATTCACCGACTACAAAATCAACTCTTTTATATGAGACGGTTTTCCAATGATTTGATTGCTAATTTAAGCGCGGTTACACGACGCTCATTCACCGTTTTTTGAGGACTACCATCTTTCGCTTTTGCTAATTGCTTTTCAATAGACGGAATGATACTTTGTAGAATATCTTTAGATTGTACGATCGCTTCTTTGTCACAGACAAAATTTCTATCATACCAAACGTCTTGTAAGCTCTCCAACCCAACCTTTACAGCGTCACGTCGTTTTTTTACAAGTGTTGTATTAGAACCTTTTTCCGTCATACTTGTATAAGCATTCGAAAGTTTAGTAAATGTGGAGTCTAAAGATTTAATGGATAATTCTCGAACTTCTTGGCTAACCGTTTTCATATTGGAACCTCATCTTTCATTTCAAATAATCCGAAAATTTTTAGTTTTCATACAGATACTCTTCATTAAAGCTTCAGGAGTGACAGCCCTTTTCCGCTATTTCTACTGTATAGACTTTTCACTCCCTATTCCCTGCTCTTATCAAAATTAAAGTTATGCTATTTTAATCGGTGTTTCTTTCACAATTTTATAAACTGCTATAGCCGTGATCGTCGCTATTGCCAATGATGCAATAATCGCAACTACAACATTAGGTACTGGAATTTCAAAGTTGAATAATCCCATCAATGGTTTAGGTGTGTTGAACGACCACAGTAAATCATTTAAAGATACGACTACGAGAGCAACCACAATGGTTACAAATCCACCAGCCCCTCCATAACGATAAAATCCTAATCCAATTAGCCATCCAACTAGAAAATAGATCATGACTACGAAGAAATAAGAGACACTAGTCAGTAACCAACTATTTACTCCAAGTGAGGATAATACAACTTCTTTGAACACGTTGATGTTAAGTACACGTACTATCCAAGTTAGAATGGTTGTTAGACCTATGACCGTAATTGCTAAGCCTATCGCTGACAGCAATGCTCCTTGAAAATACGCCTTTCTAGTAACGCCATACTTCACATACGTTGTTAGGAATACTGAGCTTGAAATGATCCCACAAACGAGCATAAATATTGTGGTTGTTTGAAATGTAAAGGTAAGCAACGACATGGACCTTATGTCTGGTTCATCGAGGAACCAAACAATTGCAAAGTAAGCAACATACAAAATCGGCAAATACCATGCTACCCATTTCATTTGGAATAAGTACAGATCAGCACCTATTTTCTTTCCCAATACATCCATTTTACATTCCCTCCTTTGTTAAATGAATAAATAATTCATGAAGTGAAACATTTCCTATTTCTAGATCTTTGCGCTTTATTTCGTCCTCTTTTTCTTCCGTTAATTCTCCGTACAGCATCATCGACTTTGTGCCACCTAGCTGCTCTTCATTTAATACATGAAGTCCGGCGACCACTTCTATTACATCGCTACTTGGACCTGTAACAGAATATCCTCTTTCTAGAAGCGTATCCACTTCCTCTTGAAGTAGTAATGTACCTTGATGAATAATAAGAACTTCGTCAAATAGGTATTCCATTTCCGAAATTAAGTGTGTAGATAAAATGAAAATTCGAGGATGGCGTGCTTGCTCTTTTAAAATTTCATTATAAAAAATTTCACGTGTTGGAGCATCCATCCCTTGATATGCCTCGTCAAAAATCGTGACTGGTGTTCTACTCGCTAGTCCGATTGTTACATTAAAAGCAGACTGCATACCTGCTGATAATTTCCTTAGTGGTTTATTTGTTGGGAGGTGAAATACCTTAACTAATTGTTCCGCATATTTCCGATCAAATGTAGGACGATAGCGTTCGGCTAAATCAAAGTATTTATTGATTGTGTCATAATTATCTTTATAGTCCGTTTGGTGAACAAACGTAACTTGAGCCATTGCTTTCTCGTTTTCAAAAATATTTTCTTCATCTATTTTCATTTCCCCACTCGTCGCCTTTCGGTAGGCGGCTAATATAGATAGTAGACTCGTTTTTCCTGCACCGTTGCGTCCGATCAATCCATAAATTTTCCCGCTTTCCAACACGAAGTTAATATCACGTAACGCTTCAAACTCGTTATAAGTAACACGTATGTTCTGTGCCTCCACTTTTCTAGTCATCCTTTACACTCCCCTTCAACTTTTCCATTATTTTCACGATATCATGGTCTACCAACTTCAGTTTTTTCGCTTCTTTTAACATCGGCAAAACAAATTCCTCAGCAAATCCTTCTCTTCGTTTGAGGATCAACTTTTCTTCTGCGCCTTCCATCACAAACATTCCTACACCCCTTTTTTTATAAATAATCTCTTCTTCAACCAGGAGGTTAATTCCCTTCGAAACCGTGATGTGATTGATCTTATAAAACTGAACGAGCTGGTTTGTCGATGGAATTTGATCATGTTCTTGTAGTTGATTATTAATAATCTGATCTTCAATCCTTTCTTTGATTTGAAGATAAATAGGCTTTTTATCATCTAATGATTTACTCATCGCTTACGTCACCTCTTCTCATGATATGCTGTACTTAGTTATATGGTTATATGGTTATGTATATAACCATATAACAAATGAAATTTCTAGTCAACTAAAAAAACGATCACTTTGAATGTGATCGTTTTTTGAAAAGTATAGGTTTAGAACGTCGCTATACATTATTCAATAGGAAGGAGAGTAAAAGATATACACTTTCAGACTCATCTATAAGATAAGAGCCGTATCTCAATGTGTTGAATGTTAAAACGCACTTATTGCATATTGTCGAGCCTAAACTTCACACCGATTTTCTCGTCTGGCGATAATTGGTTTTTCCATAGATCATAGCTTTTTTCCATCATTGCCCGGGAAAGTTTTTCTGCTTGTTGATCGTCACCTAATAACGCAAAGGCCAATAACTTTTTATAATAACTTAATGAAGCTTCTCGGCGAAATGAGCTCACAAAGTATTTCAACGCCATTTTCACATAAGCTGGCTCGAAGCTGTTTAGCACGAGCGAAAAGAGTGGATTCTCTGATAATCTAGCTAACTCCTTTTGAACTTTCCAATCATACGACGCAAAAGCTTCCGCTGTGTCTGGTAACTCATCGATTTCGGCGAGTAGTCCCACTACTTTAGGATAATTGAGCAGTATCGCTTTTTGTACATATTGAGGTGTTAGCGCGATACGGAATTCCAAAAAGTAGAGAACAAGCGCATTCGGTACTTGATCAAAATATTCTACAATATCTACAATTGTAGTGATATTTCCTCCATTCCAATAATCATTGACTATAGCACGCTGTCCTTTTCGTAACGTCAGCCAACCCCCATGACTCAGGCGCTGTAAGATTTCTCGAATAGCGGGCCGGCCCAGTTCATAATTAGCGGCCAATTCTCTTTCCGTCTCAATTTGACTACCCGCCAAATATTCTCCTTGAAGAATAGCTTTAATCAGTTCTTTTTCAACAGTTGCTGTCCGATTCATGGCTAGATCTCCTTTATTCAACACTTACGTACGATTCTCTAAGTTTTTAGCGGTATCGCTTTTATCGACCTCTTTTTGATCTTTATAGGTTCCGAATGTTTTATCGATAGATGTATGTGTAACACCAAACCAGTAGTTTTCATTTTTAAAATGATGCCAAAGATGCGCTTTCTTAATACTTCTTCCCATTTCGGTACGCGGTTGAACGGGGCGATGCGCAATATAATGTTTCCATTCATAATACATGAAATAGACGATGATTCCTGCAAGATAAGCAATCGTGAATGGCAAACTACTTGTTATAAAATAGAAAACAAGCGCAAACACGGAAAAGCCAGGTAAGCTGAACCAAATCGGCAAGAATAATAGCTTTAAATTCGCCGGATCCACGTGATGATCAAAGTGTAATCGTTTAATCGTTTTCAATAAAAATGGATTCGTTGGCGTTTTCATATGGAATAAAAACCTATGAATCATATACTCACTCATTGCATAAGTAGCCATCCCTACAATAAAGGAAATCCACACACCAAATAAGAATGCATGTAAAAGAGTATAGCTTATGAGTGGAATAAACAGTACCAACATTATGATGATATCCGGAAACGTGATGAACTCTTTCTTATATTTCATATTCATGAACCATCATCCCTATCTTATAGTTGATCAATCTATAAAGCATGTTAGCTAGTAAGTTTTCTTGGTATGACCAGAATATACTTTGGAATTACCAAAAGTATATGGTATTCAGAATTTATAGTCAATTGTAATTTTTAGAAAATAAAAGCACAGCATGAGAAACCATCATGAATGTGCCTTCTGTAGGTGCTATTCTATTCCTCCAGTAAAAGATGCATGGTATAATGCTCAAGCGGCAAGTTATGAATAACAACGAACTTATTTCAGTTAAGGATATCTGCTTCTGGTTGTCGCCAGGGTGGGTATCCTTTGTTGCGTCATAATTCGTTTCATCCACATATACTTTGCGTCAGTCTGTTTTTAGAAAGGAAGTAAATCGTGTCCTCATTACAAATCGTTCAAGTACGTTATCCAAAAGCAATGGCTTTTACTCTGATGTTTGGAGCTTTTATCGGGTTGTTTGGTGAAACAGCTTTAAATATGGCACTTACTAATATTATGGCCGACTTCTCCATTAACTCAGCTACTGCACAGTGGTTGACTACAGGGTATTTATTAACACTAGGTATTCTAGTACCTGTATCGTCTCTCTTAATCCGTTGGTTTACTACGAAACAATTAGTCATTGCTTCTCTTGCCTTTTCCATAGTAGGTACAATTTTAGCTGCGTTAGCCCCAAGCTTCGCCGTATTATTTATTGGTCGGATCGTTCAAGCAATCGGAACAGGGATCTTATTGCCATTGATGATGAATGTCCTGTTAGTAATTTTTCCAATTCATAAGCGCGGAGTCGTCATGGGTGTTATGGGACTGGTCATTACAACAGCTCCTGCGATTGGACCTGCATTATCCGGCTTAATTGTCGACACACTAGGATGGTCATATATCTTCTGGCTTAGCTTGATATTCTATATCGCATTAATCGTATTGGGTCTAAAACAAATTGATAACGTCTCCCAAATTACAAAACCAACAATTGATATCGTCTCGATTATCTTCTCTACACTTGGTTTTGGAGGGTTAATTTACAGTTTAAGTACGATTGCAGAAAAGTCTATTACGTCTGCACAAGTATATATTCCGTTTATAATCGGTGCCATTTCGCTCGTACTATTCGTCACTAGACAGCTGAAGATGAAACAGCCGATGATTAATTTACGAGTCTTTACATATCCGATGTTTACATTAGGCACATTACTATTGTTCATTGGGATGTTCTTAATTTTATCCACCGCTATTTTACTGCCCCTGTATTTGAGAACTTCATTACTAGTGAGCGCAGCAGTCGCTGGACTTATTCTATTACCAGGGAGTGCCGTCAACGCGTTGTTCTCTCCAGTCGTAGGCATGCTAACGGATAAATTCGGCGTCAAAAAGATTTTACCGATCGGCTTTCTAATGACAACCGTCTCAAGTATCATGTTTATCGTAATCATTTCAACAGAAACACCTATTTGGCAAATCGTTATGGCATTCTTGATATTCTTCGTAGGTATTTCCATGATTATTATGCCTGCACAAACGAATGGGTTAAATCAATTACCTCGCGAACTTTACGCAGATGGTTCAGCGGTAATGAATACCCTCCAACAAATTGCAGGTGCCACAGGTACGGCAATGGCTATTACATTATTAGTACATGGCCAGAACTTGCTTTTGAAAGTTTCACCGAATGCTCCTTCTGTTGAATTAATCGCAGCGGGTACGAAATATGCGTTTTATTTTATCGCCGCGTTTGCAATTACAGGGTTTATCGCGTCTCTGTTTGTGAAGCGTGTTCGTGTGTAGATGGAACCTTCTGATGTGCTCCCGAAAGTCAGAATCGTGAATAGCGAAAGACCCTGTTACCTTAAACAAAAGTCGAAAAGACCGCTAATGATAAATAGCGGTCTTTTCTATGACTAGTCATCTATGTGGTTATACATCCAGTAAAAAATTTCATGGGAATCTTTTAAAAACAGTAATTAATCCTTCTACACCCTATTTCGTATACGCTTGCACCCAATTTATTATTTGTTGATATTTTTTGATGTGACTCCACATTATACTTCTTCGCTAATGTAGCCTAGCTGAGCCCTCCCCCTAGGGTTCCGTAACAATTAGCACCTACAATTCTTCATTATATAAAACCATAAGCAAACACCCCTAAAAGTTAGATTGGAACCCTAACTTTTAGAGGTGCACATCAAAGGTCTTGCCTTCTTTACTCTTATCTCTTATCAAGATGGAGAGTTAATCGGCTTGTAAAATACAGGAGGGACCGAGCGAAAAAATCTGCGGTGATACGGTATCGGTTCTTTCGTTGTATCAGCCTGTAGATCTATCACTTCGCCAATTAATATGGTATGATCGCCTACTACAATCGTCTGGAACGTCTTACATTCAACCACTTCGAAAGGACCGCCAATCATTGGCACCCCATTTTCAGAAAGTTCCCATTCTCAATTTGCGAAACGATCTTCAACCTTGGTTGCAAATGTTTACAAAGCTCTTGTTGCTCGTCCGCCAATACATGAACGATGAATTCATCATCATTTGTAAACGCTTCCAACGATGTTGCTTTATGATTGATCACAGCAGCATAAGCGGATCTTAGGCAATTTAAGTAAAGGACTTAACTAGCAATCCTATTGCCGTTCCATCCTCTTTTACATATAAGACTACTTACTGGTTTACCTTATGTTAATTTAGGTTTCTTATCTTTCAAAGATACAAGACTGTACAGTACTGCTGTAACAAGAATTGTTGGATATACAGCTCCAACCGAATTATTTAGGATTCCCGAGTTACTGACCACTAGGAAGAATGCTACACCAAAAGCCCAAACTCCAACCGCTTTAAGATTGACGCCTTTGTAAAACCAGTATGCCCCCCCTGTTTTCTCAAATTCCCGTACATCATATGAACGCTTTTTCACAACGAAATAGTCAGCTACCAGTATTCCAAGCAAAGCACTCAAAACCATACCGATATATTCCAAGAAGCCCATGAACGTATCCAAGAAACTAGCTAGATAAAGAGGTACGAGCATTAAGAATCCCGCTAGGACGGTCACCATCCAAATGGCATGCAGAGGCTTTATCTTTTTTGTCACATTCGTGATGGATATTCCTGCCGCCATTAAGTTTACAACGTTGGTCGTCACACACGCTACTACAATGAGGATCAATGCAAACGATCCAAGCCCGAGATTTGTCACTATGGTACTAGGATCTGAATTTTCCGGATTGTACATCCCAGTAGAAAGCGCTGCACCAATCGTAGCGATAATTCCGATAAAAGCAAACCACAGAAGTGAAACGTATGCCCCTACAAGTGGAGCAACAGTTGCTGTTCTCGCCGTCCGCGTATATCTTGTAAATTCAGCAATCCCGAGCACCCAAGCCAAACTGAATGCAGCCATGATGTCGACAGCTTTCCCAACAGGCACAACAGATTCTGGTGGTGCTTTCCACTCCATAATGGCTGATAGTGGATGCGTATTCAAGACGACAACTGTAATCCAGACACCTAATATGAGAACCAATACGATACCAATTCTTTCAACAATCTTAATAGAATTTCGCCCTAACGATACTGACAGTAAGTTCAGTAAACTCATAAATACAATCCCAAGTATCATCGGTCCCTTGCTTCCTGGTTCTCCGTATGCCGCCCATCCAAATAAATCTTTTAAGATAAAACTCATTGAGATGACGGCAATAAATGTATTCACTACTGCCCATCCAAGGAAAACAATTGTGTTCAAAAATGTAGGAAGAAGACTTCCTTTAATCCCAAAAGCCGGTCTGGTTAATGCCATGGTAGAAGTTCCTACCTTAAAACCCATGTAACCTACAAGTGCCAATATTAGATAAGCGATTGGATTAGAAATTAATGTGACTCCAACTGCACCCGCAAATGCCATACCAGCTACTGTTCCTCCTACATACCAAGATGCGTTATTTGAGTTTGCCCCAACCCAAATCGCCACCATGTCGAAAAAACCAATATTCCTTTGACTCATGGGGACTTCTTCAGTTGCGTAATGTTCTTCAGTAGTAGCATCTAGTTGTTTGTTTAATGGTGCTTTAGCATCTACCTCTATCGTTACGCTTACTTCTGCTCCTACTTTTTCGATAGACTTCATTTTCTTCCTCCTATTTTAACAATTTAACTGAAAAGTTAAAGTCCTGCAATTTTATAAAGAAAGGGATGATTTTATGGTTTTATCAAATTTAATGAAGGTTCAAACTCTGGCTGAATTAAAATGGCTCAAAAATAATATAGACACCATAACGCCGAAAGTAATTAATTATACAGTACAGTTTACAGTTAGTTTGTCATATACTTCTCTCAAATTATCCGGAGTAAATTGCAATTCATCTGGCTCATTGGATTTCCAAGCATGATATGATTCTCCTGTCAATTTATTGCACATTTGATCGGCATCAAATATCGAAATATCATAGACCCAATTAGCCATCATACAAACAGCTGCCATATGTGCTCCATCTGTAGTAGTTCCACAAATATCTTTTACAAGATCGATCTTATAATCACGATAGTAAGCATCCATTACTGTCGAAAGGACACAGACATCTGTCAGGACTCCGCCAATGATCAGATTCTTTACATTCAAACTTCTTAACATTAAGTCTAAACTTGATTCATGAAAACCGCTGTACCTATATTTATCAATAATGATGTCACCAGGTCGATTTTTCAATTCACCTATAATCTCAATCGAATCTGAATCTGTATGATAATAAAGTGGTTCTCCATTCTGATCAATAGGTTCACGATTGGCAAGTGCAATCCCGTCTCCTCTATTGATGTGACGCGTATAAATAATCGGTATGTTATTTTGTCGGCATGCTTTAATTACCTCTGCTGCTTTGTTAATAATTCTATCCATTCCCGCTATAGCAGATGTACCGCCCTCATTTTGAAAATCTATCAATAGCAACGCTGTGTTTTGTGTATCCAACTAACAAGCTCCTCTCTGCAAATCATTACCATGTACCATGCAAATATATACCAAAACTCCGCTCTCTTTTTTTCTCAATAAGGACCGCGTTATTTTTCAAGTTCGCGCTCTTAGTGGAGTTCCACTTCTTAAATTCGAACCGACAGACCCTCTATACGACATGGGGATCAGTCTCTTCCAACTTCAGTGTTTCCTCATAAGCAACCGCTCGATAAATAACTAATCCGCCTGATTGATAAGCAAAATGACCTCAGGCAAAGATCTTCCCTTGTACATCCAGCTCATTCAAGTGCTTTATATGAATCAGACGTACTTCCTCATTCCTCCAGGGTGAATCAGATTCAAAATCCCTTATAATAAGCCTTACAATGCCACCTAAATGCGATTCCAAACGACTATTTTCAATTCGTCATTTCTTCGACTGCATATTTCAATCCTTCTCCTCTAGTTATCCTTGATGCCGCCAACAGTTAGTTTTCTACTCGGAAAGTTGGAATGTCATGGTTCAAGACACCATCAATATACAATTTATCGGCTGCATAAAGTGCTTATTCAATTGAATGGATTTCAGTTTGCAGACCAAAACGTAAACATTAACTTTTTCTATTGCTTCTTCTGCTGATGTCACTTTGTCTATAACGAGGATCGGTGCAAACACTTCATTTACTCTTTTACAGCAGGCCTCCAGAATACCCCAAAAACTACCGGTTGAGCGGGAATTTCAATTGAACCAGTCGAGTCAATCTATCGTTGGATATTCAGAGTACTATTGTGAGTGTTCGGCATAAGAGAAATATTGTTGATTTCTACTTTTTAATTGAGCGCAAATTCTTTTTTAAGCAATCCCTTCTTTTAACCCTTTAGCACTTTCTTCGACATGACGTATCGTCATATATTCGGCTTCTTCACGTTTTCCTGTTAAAATCGCCTTGTTACTTTCCAGGCTTGTATTCTCCTGAAATGATTGCCAACCATATTGCGTGAGTAACTTGTGACGTCATACCAACAGTTTGTACTTCTTTGAATAATAGATATCACCTCTGCCTGCATGACCTATGTATAGTGATGACCCCAAAAATCCCAATTATCAAACTACCATGTACCATACAAGTAATAATAAAATTATATTATCTATTTTTTAAAATGTCAATTAATATTTTGATAATTAAAATTATTTAATATTTTTCTCCTCTATCTGCCGCTACTTCTTTGATCAATACAAGATCTTGCTCCTTTTCAACAATCCCTGGTTCAATCGCAAGCACTCTAACTAATTTAGGCGCACACCAAAAGCTGGGGGTAAACGCATACAGAATCTCATCTGCCACGGGGTGCTCTATGATGCAGTGGACGTTCAGCAACCAACCGGCCAGAGCCGTTTTCAAATTATTATACCGCTTACAGCTAAAACAGCTGATCTATACATTCGCTCGCTTAAAAAGTTCATCCGACCAACTAACCGAATGGGCGTTAGCACACGGCATGTTCGTTACAAATACACACTCCCCTTATGACTTTTTCAAATCTATCGAGAAGCATACACTACAGGATGAATTATCGGAAATTACACAGAACGTCCTTTTGCTGTCAGGAGAAAAAGATCATTATATTCCAGCATGGCATTTTACGCATCTCAAAGAAAACTTGCCTAATGCACACGTGGAGAGTCGAATGTTCACCGAAGCAGAAGGTGGCGAACAGCATTGCCAAGTTGGAAATTATGAAATTGCCATTGAGTATATGTACGAGTGGATTAAGCGGAGAGTATAGATGTACCAGGTTCCGATACTATTTAGGATACTTAGCGGCACACCTCTTGAGCAGATCAGCCAAGTTCAGACGTTTTTTGCCCAGCAATTCGAATTTGAAAACCTTGACGTCCTGCTAGGGAATGAAGAACCTATTACCGAGTAATACCTTCAGGATAAAATGATCCAACAAAAACGTGGCGGACTATGCTATGAACTCAATGGCCTGCTGTATATCGTACTTAAAGATCTGGGCTTTCCCGCACAACTCGCCGCTGGCACTGTTTGGGCACCGTCACCGCGAGACAGCTATGTCACGGACCGGACACACGTCGTGAACTTGCTCGAATTCGAAGACACACTGTACTTGATCGACAGTGGTTTCGGCAACAATCTCGTCATGCAGCCTGTCGCATTGGATGGAGACGCTGTCACTTCGCCTGCCGGCACATTCCGGTTGCGGACCGAAACGACGGAAAAAGGCACGATGGTATTTGAACAACTGAAAGACAACAACTGGGAACTTCGTTATGGCCTCTATCCCGACGCAATCAACTGGTCGCACTTGGATTGTGTAAAACAGCAGATCCACCACAGCCCCGAATCTTCATTCAATAAAGCGTTGCTCATTGCTAAATTAACAGACGACGGCACGTACTCGATTAACGAAGACCGTTACTATCGTAAGTCTAGTGGCAACGAGGAAACTCTGACATTCCAAGATCATGATGAACTACTCAAGCAAGTCAGACAGCATGCAGCTCCAGCTGTTTACGAAGCGACCGTAAACTATATTAATCAACAAAAGCTCTCCTGCTAAAAAGGTATCAGGTCCCGACACAATTCCAAAAAAGTTTCGGGACCTGATACCTTACCTCACTCTTGCAATTTTCTTTTTTCACTAAGTAGTCTTTGAAATCCCTTCTCTAATTCGTCTGTCGGACTAACACTTAAAACGACTAATGACTTCCGAAATCTTTGTTTCCAGCAAGAGTAATTCATTTTGCCGCAAGTCGTATTCTTTAATAGGATTGCGGTTTTATACTGTTCGTAGGTGCCATCAAATACTGTTAGTGCTCTGTTATGAATATCCACTATTCGTGTCGAGACAATTTCTGTGAACTTTCTATCATGTGAAACAAAAATAATCGTTCCTTTGTATTGTTTCAATTATATCCCTTTGAAATAACGTATAATGTAAATAATTAAACTTCTAGATAAAGCCATTTCCCCCATGCTTCATCTTAAACCCGAAAGGAACATCGATGTGGCTATTTGTCCAATCTAATAAACCCCCTAAGTACAAGTTAATTACGAAATGAACTCTTGGGGGAGTAATGTATGAAACTGAATAGAAATTTCAATTTGTTACTGACTGGCCAGTCTCTTGCCAACATTGGCGACGTACTATACATTGTCTGCATCATCTACTTCATCTTTGAATTGACCGGATCCGCCACTGCAGCTGATTTCGTCCCATTTACTATCACAAGCGCGATGTTTATCTCGAATGCCTTGACACCTTTATTAATACAACGCTTCAACCTTAAATGGCTGCTTGCTGGCTCTCAAATCGGAAAAACGATCTTGCTTGTTGCACTGACTTTCTTCCTGCAGCAACTTTCTTTATCCAATTTCTATTGGCTGTTTTTGATCATATTTCTAGTCGCCTTGCTGGACGGCTGCACTAATCCCGTCACCCAATCGCTAATACCAAATTATGTGAAGAGTGAACAGCTGCTAAAAGCGAATGGAATTACTGAAACCGTTACTCAACTGATCCAAACTTCTATATGGTTGATCGGTAGCTCATTGTTGATTTGGCTCTCTGCAAGTGCGTTTGTCTGGCTCACAGTCGGTGCATTCTCCGTATCTAGCCTACTCTTCACCAGGTTGGAAGCCGTTCAATTTACGCCAACTAAAGAAAAATACACATGGCAGCAAATTAGCCGAGGCTGGCAAACCGTCTTCACTTCACCTGTATTAAAGCGAATTGTCTGGATGGATATTCTTGAAACGATTGCTGGTACGGTATGGATTGCAGCGATTCTCTATGTATTTGTCAGTGATGCTTTGGTAGCTGATGAGAAATGGTGGGGATTCATCAATGGCGCCTTTTTCATAGGGTTGATGAGCGGCAGTCTTATCTGTCTCCGATTCCCAAACTGGATCGAACCAAAACTTGGCCAGTTCATTATCCTGGGCTCGTTCTCTAGCGGATTACTCACCATCTTCTTTGGTTTAACTAGCATTCCTACGCTGTCATTGATTATCTCCTTTCTTGTCGGTGTTTCTGGTCAGGTCAAAAATATACCCCAACAGACCGTGGTCCAGACGAGTGTTCCTAAAGATCGTTTGCCGACCGTATTTACAACACTCGGAGCAATTGGAACCGGAACCTTTGGCGTTGCTTCTCTTTTAACGGGTGTTCTGGCAGATGCATTTGGGATTCGGGGTGTATATATCTTATCGGGTCTTTTGTTATTAGTAGTTGGGGTGATTGCGTACAAAGGTAGAGTCTTACTTTCCAGAAAAGTGTAAGACCTAATTATCAAAGATGAAAGGGGACAATTGGAATATTTCCAACTGTCCCCTGCTTTCATTTTCTTTTCAACTGAAAATATACAATTTAATTAACATCTTTAATAAAGCTGAATAGGAATCCCGCACCTCCAGCCTGACAGACATCCCCCACTAACAAAAGACCTTTCAACTCAGCACTCCACCCAAAAACACCAAGCCAACCCGCATAAAAAAGGAATAATAAGGACATGATGAATAAAAGAGTGAAGAACGACCAAAAAACATGCGTACAAACGCAAAACACCAAACAGTAAATGAGGTAGTGTATGGGCTTTTTCAAAAAGAAATATAATACTAAAGTACAATCCACTTCCACTAAACAAATGAAGGAAACCAGTTCATCAACTGATCTTAAGACAAGTCTTCAAGACAATATACAAAATGTAAAAGACAGCCTGGGCGAAAGCTCAGATATTGTCATTCGAGAAATACGAATTGGTAAAGGTGGATCGATTAAAGCGGGTATTTTCTATACCGACGGGTTGACTGATACACCTGCATTGCAAAATTTCATAATGGAATCCTTGATGTTAGACATACAAGGTACCGAGTTAGAAAAGAAGTTAACGCCTGAACAAGATCTGTTAACTGCATTAAAAGATTTTGCGATGACGGTAGGAGAGATTAAAGATGTAACCAATTTTGATGATCTTTTTACTTCCCTTTTATCTGGCGATACTATTCTGTTGGTTGATGGATATTCCGAAGGTCTGGTCATCGGCAATAAGCATTGGATTGAGCGTGGGGTAACTGAACCTATGTCTCAGACAGTAGTTAGAGGGCCACGGGAAGGTTTTACCGAAAATTTGCGTGTTAATACGGCATTAATTCGTCGGAAACTTAAAGATCCGAGTCTATGGATGGAGTCAAGAGTGATTGGAACGCGCACGAAAACAAATGTGGCCATTATGTATATTAATGGCGTTGCAAATGACAAAATCGTGAATGAAGTCCGGTTACGTTTGGACCGAATAGATATTGATGGAATTTTGGAAAGTGGTAATATCGAGGGATTCATTGAAGATTCATCGTACTCCCCTTTCCCTACCGTCTATAATACCGAACGACCGGATACAGTAGCTGCAGCGCTTCTCGAAGGACGCATAGCCATTTTAGTAGATGGAACACCTTTTGTACTGATCGTTCCCGCACTATTTGTTCAATTTTTCCAATCACCTGAAGATTACTATGTGCATACAGGGATCGGGAGTCTGATTCGAGCCCTTCGCTTCCTTGCATTCGTGATTGCTTTGCTTGCACCTGCGTTTTTTATTGCAATCACCACTTTTCAACAATCTATGCTACCTCCTGCACTTCTTATTAGTCTGACAGCCCAACGAGAAGGTGTGCCATTTCCGGCATTTATTGAAGCCGTCATAATGGAAATCACTTTTGAAATCTTGAGGGAAGCAGGTATAAGAATGCCCCGCACCATCGGTTCAGCCATGTCGATTGTAGGCGCATTTGTTATTGGGACCGCAGCGGTCGAAGCGGGCATTATTTCAGCTGCCATGGTCATCGTCGTTTCCATAACCGCCATATCAAGTTTTGTTTCGCCTACTTACAACCTCGCGATCTCTGTGAGGATACTACGCTTTGGATTTATGGCGCTGGCTGCTTCGTTTGGCTTATATGGAATTGCCATAGGTTTAATTGCTCTCATTCTTCATTTATGCAGTTTACGTTCTTTTGGTGTACCTTATATGTCACCAATAGCTCCATTTAATATGTCTGATCAAAAGGATACGTTGATTGTTGTACCTATATGGAAAATGTTTACTAGACCTCGCCTAACCAATCAAACAAATAAGGTTAGGCAACAAGATCCTGCTTCTGCAAAACCACAGCCACCAAAAAACAAGGAATAGGAAAGGGAGTACATGATGAAAAAATGCATATTTCTACTCATTATTCTCACTCTCTTCTTGTCGGGGTGCTGGGACAGGAGGGAATTAAATGAGCTGGGTATCACCATGGCATTAGGTATTGATAAAATAGGAAATGAGTATGTAGTAAGTGCTCAAGTGGTCGTACCTTCGGAAGTATCCATGAGGGCAAGTACGGGACGTTCAGCGGTCACTCTCATCCAGGCAACCGGAGACACAGTATATGAAGCCTTTCGAAAAATGACAAAGATTTCCCCCCGAAAAATTTATCCGGGACATCTTCAAATACTGGTCATCAGCGAAGACCTGGCAAAAGAAGGAGTAGCTGAATCATTAGAGTTGCTGTCAAGGGATTGGGAGCTTCGATCAGACTTCTATGTAGTAGTTGCGAAGGATATAACTGCTTCTGAAGTATTGAATGTTACTACGCCAATAGAAAGTATTCCAGCCAATAAAATGTTTAATGCTCTTAAAGTATCAGAAAAAAACTGGGCCGGAACAGAAGGCGTTATTTTAGATGAGCTAGTAACTAATCTCATAAGTGACGGAAAGGAAGCTGTGTTAACAGGGATTCAAGTATTAGGTAACAAAGAAACAGGATCGAGCAAACAGAATGTGGAATCGATTACTCCTTCTACGCAAATTCAATATGATTATTTAGCTGTGTTTAAAGAAGATCAGCTAGTCGGCTGGCTAACTGAAGAGGAAAGCAGGGGGTACTCGGATATCACCAACAATGTAAAAAAATCCGTAATCTCTATTTCTTGTCCTAAAGGGGGAAAAATCGCTATAGAGATTCTTAATTTTAATTCTACAATTAAAGGCACTATAGACAAAGGAGAACCTGAGGTGGATGTCAAAATTCAGCTAGAAGGTAATGTAGGGGAGGTACAATGTTCAATCGATCTTACGAAACCAGAAACAATTGATGAGCTACAGAAAATTGTTGAAAAAGAAGTGAAAGAAACTATAGAACGGACAATAGATTCAATACAAAAGCAATACAAATCAGACATTTTCGGATTTGGTGAGGCCATTCATCGATCCAATCCTAAAGAGTGGAAAAAGATGAAAGAACATTGGGATGAAAAGTTTTCCAACTTGACCGTGAATGTTCATGTTGATATGAAACCCCTTCGTATCGGTACAGTAAATAATTCCTTCTTAGAAAAAATAAAGGACTAATACATCATGCTAAAAAGTATAGGAATACTCTTGTTAGCAGCTGCCATTCTGTGGTTTGAAGTTCCCTCACTCTTGGAAAAAAAATATAAGAAAGAATTGCTCGTGTTTTCAATTCTTCTAGCAATTGGAGTAGTGTTGGGCATACTACTTGCTTTTGGAGTAACTATTCCGCCCCCATTGGAATTACTAACTTTTTTGTTTACACGGCTAACTGACCTTATTGCTCCATTGTTAAAGTAAAGAACCATATGGAGGGAAAGGTAGGATATTACATGCAAAATATCAAAATTAATCCATATCAATTTCTAGTTTTGGTTATTTTTTTTACTGTAGGTACAGGTATCTTAATTATCCCGTCAGCTTTAGCTGCTGAAGCGAAGCAAGACGCTTGGATTGCCGTTATAGTGGGTATAGGAATCAGTTTGTTGGTCATATGGCTATTTACCACTATAGCTCTTTGGTTCCCTCATCTCAACTATATCCAAATTAATGAAAAACTATTTGGAAAATGGATAGGAAAAACCGTTTCGGTACTATTTGTAATCATGGCTACTTATTATACTTCTAGTCTTTTGTATTATTCCGCGACATTTGTAGCGACCAATATTTTGCCAAATACTCCTATGGTAGCTCTTCATATTCTTATGATAGGAATTGTCGTCATGGGAATCCATCTTGGATTGGAAACAATCGCTCGTTCTGCAGAAATCCTAATTGTTGTTTTCGTTGTCCTATTCCTCATTTTAGTAGTGTTTATTTCTCCACAAATCAAGTTTGAAAACTTACAGCCTGTATTTGAGGTAGGAACAAAAATGATCTTTCAATCAAGTATTTATTTTGTCACTTCATCTACTGTCAATGCGATTGTTTTATTAATGATCTTCCCTGCCTTGATCAACAAAATGAAGCAAGCTAAAAAATCCTTTTTAATTGGTCACTTAATAGGCGGGATCTTCATCTTCATACTTACATTTTTGAGTGTTTCGGTATTAGGTGCTGAGGATACGGCAAGACAAATTTATCCAGGTTATGAATTAGCCAAAAGGATAAGTGTTGGGGATTTCGTACAGCGTATCGAGGGATTAATGGGTTCACTTTGGTTTATTGCTCTCTATTTTAAGACGGTTCTTTACTTTTACGCTTCCATTTTAGGGATTACACAAATTTTAAATTTGAAAGACTATCGCCCCTTAACAGTGCCGTTAGGAATGCTTGCCGTGATCCTCGCTCTCGTGATCTATCCGAACGTCGTGTACCAAAATGTAATGGAACAATCGATTGAGATAGTCTTTTCCATGTTTATTGGACTTCTCTTCCCTCTTTTACTCGTTATCGTATATGCCTTTCGAAAAAACAAGTTAAAAAAGGAACCTGACAGCTCTTAGAATGAATTTACTTACTAATTGAACGTAAGTTATGTAGCAATCCAGCTGATCTTCTAATGGAAGTTCACTGGATTTTATTATTGTTCGTGAAAACTTAGTGTTTTACGATTCACTTTGCGACTCCACATCCATCCCTCCTCTCGCTCATAACGCACGATGCACCAAGCGCTTCCCCGCTTCTACATGTCCCACATACACTGGAAACTGCACTATGCGCTTTCGATACTCATACAAACTTTCCTCTATCCCCGATTCCACAAATGTTAATAAGTTCGGCATCAACCGATCGGCGTGAGTGACCTTTACACCGGTCTCACGAAATGTTTCGCTATGTAACCGATAAGCGTTTGCTTCTTTCTTACCGAGATAAAACGCATACCAATTCGGTTGCTTACTTTCCACTACAAAAAGCTTGATCTCGCCAATACGCAATGTATTCACTTTCATCGATTGCTGGATCGCTTCTTGGTCGTACTCGATCTCTTTCAGTTTTTTACTATCTTCGTCCATGCGGATCTTTTGATTCGTGATCGCCCAGAAGATGCTGTGGGCGGTTAGAGACATGTCGGTGTCCACTGCGTAATCGAATAGTTCTTCAACTGTGACCATATATACACTCTCCTTTTTGGGGTACCTAGTCCCCCGAATTATTCAGAATTATTCGGGGAAATGGTGCCGTCACCGAATCGATGACAGTCGGCCGTTGTCTTTGTTGTAGTAGACCGTGAAGCCGCCGACAGGGCCGTTGCGATGTTTAGCGACCGTAATTTCGAGATGGTTTTTGAGCTCTGATTCCTGATCGTAGTAATCTTCTCTGTAGAGGAAGCACACGACGTCTGCGTCTTGTTCTATGTTGCCGGAGTCTCGTAGGTCGCTCATCATCGGTTGCTTGTCTTGTCGTTGTTCGACTGCTCTCGAAAGCTGAGACAGTACGACAACAGGACAGTTAAATTCTTTGGCCATCGTTTTTAGATCTGAGCTAATTTGGCCGATCGCTTGGTTTTGATTATTCGTAGTTTCTTCCGGTCGAATGATTTGCAAGTAATCAACGAAGATAATCGGTCGTTTGTCAGGTTGTTCCCTGATGATTTTGCGGGCAGTGGCTTTTATTTGGCTCACTTTTATTCCGCTTCTGTCGTCAATACGGATCTTAGCGCTTTGCAGGTGCTCAAGTGCCGTCATCCATGTATCCTTCTGTGTGTTGTCGAAGTGTTTATATGGATCGCGCATCTTTAATCGACTGTATCCACCCGCTGCGGAAATCAGACGTTCCGTCATCGATTTACGACTCATTTCAAGTGAGAAAACGATCGGTAAATGATTGTTCCATCCGGCAGTCAGCGCGAGATGATTGAGTGTATCGGTCTTTCCCATGGAAGGTCTTGCAGCGATGACAATGAATTCACTGTCTTGGAATCCGTTCAGCAAATAATCCATCGGCTGTAAGCCTGTGCTAATTCCTGTCATGTCAGATGCTTCGATAAATGGACGTTCGTACTGTGCCACCAGGATCTCGTCGAGTAACAGCGAATCATCTGACGTGTAATCGGTATCCAGTTTTTCTAACTCTTTAAAAACATCATTAAGTTCCCACTGTTCGACCTGTGCTTGCTGTAAGATTCTCTCCATCTCGCGTTTTTTCCACTTTGTAATAACCATTTCCAAATACTCGTCAAAGCGTGCAGGATTGGCAAAGCGACGTAGTTCCGATACGTAATTGGCCCCACCAAGTTCTGCCGGTTCACGTGTCGTCAGCAATGTGATGAAGTCGATTGGGCGTCCGTTGTTGGCTAATTCTTTCATGGTCAGATAAATATTTTTGTGCAGCTGTTTCTCAAAGAATGCTGTCTGTATTCCACTGTCGAGCACCAAATAATTTTCCTCCATCATCGTACCGAGAAGGCTTTTTTCCATTAGTTCACTATTCATAAGTGTTCATCCCCTTTATTGAAATCCAGCACTGGCAGAGCGAGCAAGCGTTTTTTCGGTTTCTGCACTACAGCTAGTTCATTGATATAGTTTTCGAAATTGGTTGCGCTAAATAATGTCGACGGCCGCAGGAAGCGGTTGAATTCAGCATGGTTGATCCACTGAGATACTTTGAGATCGATGACTTTCATGAAGTCCTCTTGTGTATAACCTTCTTTCACTCTGCCAGCGATGAACTTTCTGGTTGCTAAAGACTGGGCTTTAAATTGCTTTCCGGCTTTATCATTTAAATAATTAATGACCACATGTGCGACGTCGAGATTCATCTCGACTTGGTCTTTATTCTTTATTTTTAAAGATTCTTTAAGTTCTTTAGTTATTGGCTTGCCCAATTCCGCCATGTGGACTTGCTCAACTCCGACAGGCGCACGTGGCGGTTCTGAGCAAGTGACTTGCTCATGTTCGAATGCACTTTCAGGCAATCGGGTATAGTCGATGCGATACCATTTCGTGTTGTCGATTTTCATCCGGTTATGATGATCTGTCGATATGAGATAGCCTTTGTTTTCAAGATCATAAATAATACGTCTAATCGTGTTCGAAGACCAGAATGTAAATTCTTTTGTCCACTCTTTATACGTTTTATGAATCCACCTATGGCCGTCTCGAACATTTTTGGATACAAGCGAGCGGAAATGCACTTGTTGCATAAATAACGCTCCGTTAATTCCCACTAAATGTACGAGCGACGGTAGTAGCGGTATCGACTCTTCATCAATTAATAATTTCATATGGTTTTTCCCCCTGTAAAAAAGTTGTAGTAGAGTGCTCACTTTGCACTTCTCATACTCCATATAGAGAGTTTTTCAGAAAAGGATACTGATTTTAAAAATAAATTTTGAATATGCTAAAAAAGGGGTGAAAGTTTAGTCCTTCACCCCTTGTAAATTATGTACGTTTAGACACACATCGCATAATTGATTTGATAGCATTTCAACGTAAAGTCTGGTCTGCCGGTCATGACGTTGAGATAGCCTATGTTTTCAAATATTGCTTCGTAGCTATTTGGTGCATAACCAATTCCCCCTCGATTTAGATTGCTCGCTTCATAGGTTATATAGAGTAATTTCTGTTTATGGATACACACTCATTGAAACTTACTACTATTGGATTGTTCTATACATCGTGTTTCGTGATACTTTTTAATTTTCTAATAGTGATTTTGGATATCTTTGGTATAATTATGTAGAAGTATAAAATCAAGTGGTATTCAACCATCGCGTCCATTTACAGAATGATTACGAAAAATAACAGATGTTTAAAGAAAGAGGAGGGGTTTTGTGTTCTGGTTAAGATTTGGGGTAATTATAGTATGTGTTCTTGCTCTTAATTCACTACTTAAGGTTCTTCTGAGGAAGCTACTTAAAATTGAAAAAGTAAAAAAAGAGTACTTTTCTTTTAATCACATAAATGAAGTACATCGTAAAATTGATAAAAGTTTGCGTGTTTTTTCTGCGATCAGCCTAATCACTCTATATTCTGTTCTACTTTTTTATTATGAAGATTTCATTTATCTGTTTTTCTTCGCCATCATAGCTTTTACAATACTGGATTATCTGATAAGGGCCTTTTTCGAATGGAAGTATACACACGATCCAAAACAATCTATTTTGACTGTAACCGAATTGCTAATAATAGTAGTGGCGGCCACCATCATGATTATCTGGTTACTACCTGCGTAGCAATACTTCATATTATGAACGGCAACCTCTGCCCTTTCACACCATTCAGAAAGTGCTACTCCACTGTTTTTATAACCATCCATCTTCGCAGACCAGTATGCTCCTTTCTTTTCTTTTCAAATAAATTCCTCCCAAAATATTTTCTTTGGGAGGAGTAACTCACGAAACGTCATCGCCACAAACTATAAATCCTCGTCAAACATAGGCGCTAATTTAGGTTAATGCCTTACCGCAAGCGGATGATACGCAACAGCTGTTTGAAATCCTTTCACCTTATACCATCCCCCGGGCAATCATTCCACTTCAGTAGAGGTCTACCCCTTTAGCCAATAGTAATGTAGAGGGTAAATTACGTAATATCAATTAGTAAACTTGTAGTCCGCCTCCAAAAAATAACCTCACATACCGATTTCAAATCGGCTTGTGAGGTTGGCGTTCTATAAAATAATCCTCCTACTATTTCGGCATGTTCTAATTTAACCTAAGTAGGATTTTTGCACAATTTCAGTATCTTTCAATTCATCCTTTGTTCCTTCACCTACGAGGCGTCCCGCCATCAGGACATATGCACGGTCACAGAAATCAATTGCCATTTCAGCGTTTTGGTCAACTAATAATATGGTCGTTCCTCGCTGGTGTAGTTCTGTTATTTTTTCATACACTTCGTAAACGAGCCTCGGAGATAATCCCATGGATGGCTCATCAAGTAATAATAGTTTTGGACTAACCATCATTGCCCGGGCAATCGCCAGCATTTGTTGTTCACCACCGGATAATAACCCTGCCATCTGATTTTTTCGATCTCTTAAAATCGGGAATGGCTCCGACACTTCTTCGGCCATTTGTAATCGTTCTTTATTACTTAGCGTATAGCCGCCTAAAAGTAGATTATCCCAAACAGATAAATACGGAAATACTTGCCTTCCCTCAGGAACTAACGTCATCCCATGATTGACTAAACGAAAAGTTCTTGAGTTCGTAATCGTTTTGTCGGACAATGTGATTTTCCCGCTTTTAGGACGAACCTCTCCCATGATACTTTTTAAAAGAGTGCTCTTACCTGCCCCATTTGCACCAATGACAGAAACCGCTTCCCGTTCTTTCACATGAATGTTCATATCTTCTATGGCACACACTTGACCATAATACGTGTTTAACCCTTGTACTTTAAGCATCTACCTTCACCTTCCCCATATATGCTTCAATAACTGCAGGGTGTTTTTGTATCACATCGGCAGTTCCTTCTACTAGTTTCTCCCCAAAGTTAATTACTGTAATATGGTCAGACAATGTGTTCACTAAGTTCATATCATGTGCAATAATCAGAATCGTAATGCCTTCATTATTTACAGCCGTAAATAATTCCATTAATTCCTTTGTCTCTTTTGGATTCATCCCAGCCGTCGGTTCATCGAGCAGTAAGAGTTGTGGTTGCGTCGCTAACGCCCTAGCAATTTCAACCCTTCTTTGATTACCATATGACAACTGCGCTGCATACTCATCTCGCACATCCCATAGCCCAACGAATTTCAAGATCTCTTCCACACGTTGTTTTGCAGCCTGTTCTTTTTCCCTAAATGCTTTCGTTCGCAATAAGGCAGGAGCTAGCTTCGCGCCTGTTAATAAATAGGTTCCAATCAAAACTGTCTCGGAAACAGTCATGTCCGGAAATAGACGTATATTTTGAAAAGTTCTAGATACACCATGCTTGGCAATCTGATCCGAGCTCAATGAAGTAATATCCGTTGTAGAAAAAAGTACCTCACCTTTATCAGGAGGTATAATTCCAGTAATCAGGTTAAATAACGTACTTTTACCTGCACCATTTGGACCTATGATGGCATGTATATGGTTTTTTTTCACTGAGAAGGAAAGGTCATTTACTGCCTTGACCCCTCCAAAAGATTTGGAAAGGCCCGCTACGGTTAAGATAGCTGTATCCGTCAGATTCTTTTTATTCATAGCCTAACCCCTCTTTCTTTACATCTACTGTTGCTTTTCCTCCTTTCATCTTCTTTAGTAAGGCTCGTTTTTCAATTTGTTTTCTATAATACTTGATAATCCCCATAATGCCTCTCGGGAAAAACATCATCATGATGACAATTAGCAATCCATAGATCAGCATGCGTAATTCTGGTGCTGCACGTAATGCTTCAGAAAAGATCGTGAGCAGTGATGCCCCTAATACCGCACCGATGATTGATCCTTGTCCACCGATCATGACCATTGTTAAGATGGTGACGGACATTGTGAAATTGAATGTCTCAGGACTGACAACATGAATGAAGTGAGCATATAATGTACCCGCGGCCCCACAATATGCAGCTGAAATAGTAAACATAACCACTTTCGTTCTAAATACTGGAATCCCCATTGACTGTGCAGCTAATTCATCATCCCGAATTGCAGTACAAGCCCGTCCGAAACCAGAATTGATGAGCAATTTCGTAACGATGATTGCTACCATTACAAAGAACAGTAATAATGGGTAATAATCAGCGTACTGAGTAAATGAAAGCTGAAAAATACCAAAATTCATTGCGGGTGGTGAAGGAATCAATGCAATTCCCATTGGACCACCTGTAACATCTGTCCAATTTAGAAAAACTAGCCAAATAATTGTTCCAAATGCGAGCGTAGCCATTACCAAGTATTCTTCAATCAGTTTTAGTCCGATAAATCCGATGATGAAACCGATGATGGCAGTTGCCAAAATCGCGATGGGTAATGTAAACCAAAAAGACAGACCAAGTTTTGTTGAAAATATAGCCGCTATATATGCACCTATTCCAAAAAATGCCCCATGACCTATGGATACTTGACCTGTATAACCCACTATTAAATCTAATCCTAGTACAAGAAGTATATAAATTAGGATTAGATTAATGACATACATAAAGTATGGATTCGTTATTCCGAGGGGGATCATAAGTAAGGCAATTACTCCGATGAGCAATCCTAGCCTACGATATCCCAACTTTCTGATATGTTCCATGTCATCTACTCCTTTATACTTTTTCTGCTACGACTTTACCGAAGATTCCTTGTGGACGAAGCAGTAAAATTACTAATAAAATGACCATAGCAACCGCATCTCGATAACCGGAAGAAATAAAGCCAGCAGCGAAACTCTCAAGCACACCTAGCATCAAACCCGCCACCATAGCACCAGGTATATTACCCATTCCACCCATAACGGATGCGGTAAAACCCTTAAGTCCAGCAAATACACCCATTGTTGGATAAACGAGGAATACAGGACCGACTAGTATACCAGCAAGCGCACCAACGCCCGATCCAATTGCAAATGTAATCGAAATGACTTTGTTTGCATTTATGCCCATCAATTCGGTCGCTTGAATGTTTTGTGATGCTGCTTGCACTGCTTTCCCCATTAATGTACGATTCATGAAAAATTCAAGTAGGAACATGACAATGATCGTAACAATAATGATGAAAATATAATGTTGATTGACCATCATCCCACCGATATTAATATTGTTTGAAAGGAAAGGTGAGGCTAACCTTTCAGGTGAAGCTCCCCAGATAAGTTGTGCGGAGTTTTGTAGAACAATCGCAATACCGATAGCCGCTATAAGCAAGTTCAATTTTGGAGCAGTACGCATTTTCTTATAAACGAGCTTTTCCATTAAATAACCTAATAGTGCACCTGATAACATACCACATGAATAAGCCAACCAAACTGGGGCTCCTAGGTACATGGTGGTAAGGGCAACAAATGCCCCTCCCATATATACCTCACCATGTGCAAAGTTGATGAATCGCAGGACATTCCAAACCATCGTGTATCCGATTGCCATTAATGCATAAACGCTTCCCAAGACAATCCCATTTATTAGTTGGTCGACAATCATAAATAATCACCCTATTCTTGGATTATTATAAACTTCTGGTCTTTCACTTGCATGATCATTGGAGCATTTGAACGTTCGCCATCTTCGTCAAATTGAATTAATCCTGTCGTCCCTTCCATCTGAATATTCGCCAATGCGTCACGGACTTTTTCTGGTGAATCTCCGCCCTCTTCAAAGGCTTTTGCAAGTGTCAAAGCAGCATCATAGGCGATTGCTGTATTCGCTTCAGGCTCGATATTATTTTCTTCACTTAATTTTATAAATTCATTCATTGCCTCTGTATCCATTTCCATGTTAATCATAGATGCAAAGATATGATTTTCAACTGCATCTCCCCCTAATTCAATTAACTGTTCGGAATACATGGAGTCGTCAGGTGAGAAAAACTGAACATCTAGTCCTGCTTGTTTTGCTTGTTGTGCAATTAAAGCCACTTCGTTGTAGAGACCTACAATCATCACCGCATCTGGTTTCATTTTTTTTATTTTAGATAATTGGGAAGAAAAGTTTTTATCTCCTGGGTTATATGTTTCCGTTGCAATAAACTCAACACCTATAGATTCCGCTGCTTTTTTCGCAGAGTCGGACATTGTGATTCCGTAATCAGTATTTTCATATATAGATGCGATTTTCTTGATTCCCTTTTCTTCAGCCATATATTTTAATACTGCTGGAACGTACACTTGACCAGTTAGGATGATGCGGTATAAATAGTCATTATCTAAAGTAGTGAATTCCGGACTTGCTCCCATGTGGACGTGAAGTGCCTTGGCATTTTTCGAAACCTCTTGAGCCGCTAAAGTTGGTGATGAATTATAGCCGCCAATTATTGCTTTAACATTATCATTCATAATCATTTTGTTCACAACCGCAACTGCTTCAGATGGTGTCGCTTTATCATCCCCAACGACTAACTCCAACTTCTTTCCGTTTACTCCACCTTCTGCATTAATCTTTTTAAAAGCCAGATCAACCCCATTTTTCATATCTTGTCCGTATTGGGCATTGTCCCCGGTCATTGGTGCTTGTAGACCCACTCTAATGGATTCACTTTTGTCAGATGCTTCTGCTTTTGAAGATGACCCTTCTTCGGTTGAACATCCTGCTAGAATTAGCGTGAGTGCCATGAAGAAAGCAATACATCCATTGAATTTGGTTTTACCGAATGTCATTTTCATTCCCCCTAGAATTATTTAAAACAATTTGGTTAGCAAAAGAATAACTTGTGTCGAAGCAAGTGGTAACATCGCTATTATTTTAGAATCCCTCCTTATTTACCTATGGAATATTGTTTAATATAAATAAAGATGATTCCCTTGAATTGTAAGAGCTTTCTACTGTTGTCTCACAATCAATTAAGAAATTATCCTCAAACAATCCTAAGTTAAACTCGAAACTATGAATACATTGACTTTTCTGATAATTGATAATGTGATTTTCCTAATTTTATTAAATGAGGATTCTAACATAGCTCTACAATCTGGTAGTAACTTCAGCTATTCTAAAAATATCCCCACAAAGCAATTTCAAATCGTTTTGCGGGGTATAATTTTTTATGATGTTCCTACTGCTTTTTTTAGAAGCGCTGAACCGGCAATACCGGGTTCGGTCATTTCCTTCGCATCCAAAATGATGTCGAGTTCTTCTGAGGTCAGATATCCATGACGTATACAAATTGACCGTACGGACTGTCCCGTGACAAGTGCTTCCTTTGCAACTTTAGATGCAATTTCATAACTGACATGCGGATTGATCGCAGTTACGATTCCAACACTTGATTCCACTAACTTTCTACAATGTTCAACATTTGCCGTAATTCCTTTAATTGCAAACTCTGACAGTACATCTACACCATTTGTTAGCATCGTGAGGGATTTAAATAAATTAGATACAATCACTGGCCCCATCACATTAAGTTCTAATTGACCTGCTTCAGAGGCAAGCGAAATGGTATGGTCATTTCCGATAACCTGAAATGATATCTGATTAATAACTTCCGGGATAACAGGGTTCACTTTTCCCGGCATGATGGATGAACCTGGTTGTCTGGCAGGTAAGTTAATTTCATTGAATCCAGTTAACGGGCCAGATGATAGTAACCGTAAATCATTTGCAATTTTGGATAGGTTGATAGCTAAGATTTTCAACGCAGAAGAGATTTCTGTATAACGATCTGTATTTTGTGTAATGTCCACTAAGTTCTCTGCTGTTTCCAATGGGTAGTTTGTTTCTTCTATTAAATATTCCATCATCTTTTCGCGATAATCAATTCTAGCATTCAGACCCGTTCCTATCGCAGTTGCTCCAATACTAATTTTATTTAACTGCCGTACAGATTGTTCAATCCGATCTATATCCCGTCGAATGACACAGGCATAAGCACCAAACTCTTGACCAAGTCGTATTGGTATGGCATCTTGCAAATGTGTACGCCCCATTTTGATAACGCTTTCAAATTCCTTCTCTTTAATGACTAACTGTTTATGCAAGGTATTCAAACCTGTGCCTAAGTCTTTTGCTAATTTTAGCAAGGTAAGATGGACGGCTGTCGGGATTACATCATTTGTTGACTGGGACATATTGACATGAGAGTTTGAGCTAACAGTGACATTGGAACTGTTCAATATCTCAATTGCGCGATTGGCAAGTACTTCATTAACATTCATATTTAATGAAGTGCCAGCACCTCCCTGAATCGTATCCACTACAATCTGGTTATTCCACAAACCCAGTTTCATTTCCTGAGCGGACTTTCTGATTGCTAATGAGATGGATTTATCCAACAGTCCTATCTCGGCATTGGCTTTAGCCGCAACTTTTTTAATGATTGCTATAGATCGAATCAATTCTGGATGTGGTTTCTCCCCCGTAATCGGAAAGTTATCAAGGGCTCTAGCTGTTTGTATACCATAATAAGCATTTGTAGGAATCTGCTTCTCTCCTAAAGAGTCACTTTCTATACGATATTTCACATCTACCCATCCCTTTCTAGATCGATATCAACAATTGATAATCTACGATGAATTGGAGATACAATTATCTTCTCAGACAGTTTCGTCAACAAGCAAAACCTTATTTGTAGTTTAAAAGATGATGAAGAAGCTAGCATCCTAAATTGAGACCCTAAACATTCCAAGCGCAATCAGATCATTTAATCCAGCTGCTGATCAATTGTGAGAATACCATTTAACATGACATCACTCGCAATTTTAATATCTTCAGATGTACTGTATTCTTCGGGACAATGACTCTTGCCATCGATACTTTTTACAAAAATCATCGCAGATTTTGAAATAAGGGACATATGAGCAGCGTCATGTACTGCCATGCTCGGCAACGTCATATAAGGAACAGATATTCGTTCTGCGGAATCTTGTAAAATGGAGACAATTTCTTCATTCAACGTAGTAGGTTTTTGTTGCTGTAAAATGGATTGACTCATTTGCACTTTACGACGTTGCGTCACTTCATTCCACTTCGTTTCAATCTTGTCTACTACTTGGTCCATACGCTCTTGGCATTCTCCCCTAATCTCCAGCACGAACTCTACTTGCCCGGGAACGATATTTACGGCATTCGGCAATACCTCCAATTTCCCTACCGTACCAACCAGATCCGTTTCATCTTCCCCGCAAATTTGCTCCACTACAAGAATCATCTCACTAACAGCAGTGAGTGCATCGAAGCGATGTGACATCATCGTCGTTCCCGAATGATTTGCTTCCCCAATTACCGTTACCTTACTTCTGTAAACGCCAACCAGACTGTTAATAATCGCCACGGATTTATCATTTGACTCTAAGCGCTTTCCTTGTTCTATATGCATCTCCACAAAGATTCTCTTCTCTTCATGCATCGACGCCATTTCATGTATCTGCTCGATATCTCCATTTACTTTCTGCAAAGCATCACGTAATAGAAGACCTGTAGAGTCAGTGGCCATTCGTAGTTCATCTTCCGTCAGTTTACCAACGAAAGCACGGCTCCCTAGCGTAGACAAACCAAAGTCATTTGACTCTTCCGCAGTGAAAGAGACGATTTCCAAGTCGTGATCAAAGGTAATATCGTTTTCGATTACGGTTCGAATAATCTCTTTGGCAACAAGTGTCCCTAAGGCCCCATCATATTTCCCCCCGTTTGGAACTGTGTCCAAATGGGATCCGATGACTATACTCCCTTTTTTCTTTCCATTGCCTTTTAGCTTCCCCCAAATATTCGCAATGCCATCAATTGTTATGTCTAAACCTAGATCCTGTAACTCTTTAATGAAGCGTATCCGAACTTCCAAATCCGCCGGTGAGAAACTTGGTCGTGTAATCCCTCCACGTTCATCACGACCATATTCCGCATAGCTATCAAGATCGTCAAGTAAACGCGGCAACTGAATCTGCAACATTATTTGTCCTCCCTATGACTGATAAGTATCTATCGACGTTTCAGTTGTTGTACTGTGATCTTTAATTTGTTTTGTCTTTTTTTGATCATTTACATAACTTTCAACTACAGAACTTGTATCTGGTTTTGTCATATAGCTGACCCCGACCATTACAATCGTATTGGCAATTAAACCAATTAGACCAGGATGTATTTCAAACGGTGTTGTCGATGCAAATACTTGGAAGTAGAGGTTGACCGCAAAGCCCACCACTATTCCTGTAAATACACCTTGAGTTGTCACGCGTTTCCAATACAGTGCACTTAGCACACCTGGCGTAAACTGAATGATTGAACCATAAGCCCCTAATAATAAAGCTACTACGCCTTGTCCGCCGAATACCGCGATACAATATGCAAGAGCTCCAATCAGTACTACAGCACTTCGCATAATCAATAGCGTCACTTTATCTGATAAATTCGGAAACATATTTTTAATAACGCCATCTGTAAATTCCATTGATGCACTATGTGTAATGACATCAGCACTCGACATTGCTGCGGCTAATGCTGCTGCACCTACTAGGCCATATAACCAGCCTGGTAAGGATAAAAATGTCGTAATGAGATAGGGTAAAATTTGATCGGATTCACCGACAGCACTAACATTAACAACCCCAACCGCAGCGAATCCTGCAAGTAATAAAGGGATAATTAATAATGCAAATAACGGATAAGCGATAACCGTCTTTTTTATCGTCACTGCATTTGATGAATAGGATCTTGCAAACATATGCGGCCACATAAGAAACCCTATGACGGAAACTAATATGACCGAAGTAAAGGCAGTAGTAGACATTGTTGAACCCTCTACTCCAATTCGAAGGAAATCAGGATCAGCTGCTGCAATTTTTGAAAACATTTCGGTTGTCGTTCCGTGCATTTTCTTTACTATCATGATTCCTACAACCCAAGATACCGTGATCATTAATGCTCCTTGGAACACGTCAGACCAAGCTGCTGCGCGTAATCCACCTGTTGCCACATAAGTAACTACAATAGCATAAGCAACTAAAGCACCGAACCAAAAAGCAATTCTTCCTTCCGTCATAAGATTAAAAATAATAGCCATTCCACGTAATTGAGTCGCTAAATACTGAATACAAGCAAAGAAGGCAATGAACCCAACAAGGATCCCAAGTGCTTTACTTCGAAAGCGCGTCTGTAGAAAACCGACCAATGAATAGAGATTGAATTTACGTCCAATTCTTCCGATCTTTGGACCGAGAATATACCAAGGCAAAAGTGAAAATGCTAAATACGCCAGTATGTAAAACGCAGGAGCTCCGCGTGTAAATGCCCATCCTGGTGCACCTAAAAATGAAAAGGCGCTAAAAATGGCTCCACCCATTAAAAACCAAGTTAAGAATAGTCCTAAACCTCTACCTGCAGTAGTAAATTCTTCTAATGAGGCTTTGTTCGTACCTCTACCGGCCATTACACCAACAATAAGTGCTACAGCTAAATACAACACCATAATTAACATCGATATTTGCCAATGTTCCATCTACTTATACCTCCTCTTTATCTGGGTCAATGAAATATAGAATGAGGACTGCTATAAAAGTAATGACAATCCATAATATAATCCAGAAAAAACTGTATGGAAGCCCCAGTATTAATGGATAGGCTTTATTACCAAAGGTAAATATCGGAAAGAGAACCGTTGAAAACAACAATGTGCTAATAATGATGTAGTACGTACGAAAACTTCGAACACTCATATATGCCACCTCTTTTTAACGTATTGACTGTTACATTAGCGTCTTTTGACGTAATCCTAATACAACATGAATTGTCGCTGATCTTATGCTACTTAACATGATTCTTTCTATGCTATTACGGACATCTGTTTAAAAAAATATGTAGCCTTAGATTGTTATGTCTATGACTACATATGTTAGTTACTATGAATATTGCAAATTATTCGTCTCCTAGAACTCCATATGACGGAGCAATTTCGGGTGTGATTGCTCTTATTCGATACTCTTCAGCTTGTGGGCCATAAACTTCCCACGCCCTTTTCAAATCTTCAAGTGGTTGGTCACTGTAATCCACTCGTAAGTCTACAAATGGGAAAGCATCCTCTTGATAAACTAATAATCCGATGGAATGTTCTTGATCCAGCTCTCCACCCATCTCAAAACCTTTAGAAATAGCAGCAATTAACCGATCAGCCAACGTGCCTTTTGCATCCAAAAAGGTTTTCCCCATCTGTTCTGGAATGTTGGGGTCACTTAATAAATTCCCGATACTTGCAACGTTTTTAGCGGAAAATTCTCCATGGACTCCTAGAGCTTTATTACCTGTAAAGACGGCTGAGTTCCCGCTTGCATCCACGACGGCTAATTGACGATATTCTCTGAAGGGTGTCGTTTCCTTCATTGCATTGATTGCCGATTCCGCGTCAAAACCGTTTTCTAAGACATTCAAACCGATATTGGCAAGTCTTGGGTCCGTCACGTTTTGCGTTAAAATCGCCCCAACGCCTTGCTTCGCCCACGGACACCTTGCGCCTACTGAAGGACTGCTTGATGTAACAATAACCCCTAGTGCACCTGTTTCTTCACATCGTCCTGCGACTGAAAAAGTATTTGTAAATTTCATAATTACCCTCCATTACTGCTTGTTCGATAGTTTTCTTATCTCGTATTTATTCGCTAATTACTGCTTCAACGTCAATTTCCATCAACATTTCAGGCATTGCAAATCCGCTTACAATTAATCCCGTACTGCATGGATAGACATCTTTAAAATGTTCAGCAATTACTGGATATACTTTACTGCGGTCCTCACGCTTCAAAATATAAACTGTCATCTTACAAATATCTTTAACGGATCCACCAGCCTCTTCAATTAATTGCTTTACACAACGGCAAGCCATATCTGTTTGTACAGCTACATCATCAACGCCGTGGAAGTTACCTTCTAAATCGAAACCTGTTTGACCACGAAGAAAAATGCGATTACCAGCGCGGACAGCCATACTTAGCTCATTCACAATATGGTGTTCCGGCTTTCCTAAACCTGAAGGGTAAAATTCATCTGTCTTAAACTTTCTGATACGTTGGATCTCCACTTTTTGTGTATTTTCATAGATTGTCATTTGTATATTCCTCCACTTTTCAAGTTATTTTTTCATTAATCTTTTCTCGTTCTGTTGAACAACTGGTTTAAGATGATTCCAACCTAGTAACCAATTGGCTTCATCTACTTCTCCTTTTGAAAATAATTCACGAATGCGTGTAGATGAAATGGTTTTTCCTGCGCTACACAGCACCGGATCCAAAATGAACACATCAAAATACTTACGTAATGTATTTACATCACCTTCTCGTCCTCTTCCAAAGCGAAAATCATGACCTTCGAAAATCTCCACTGGATTCAAATTTATCAATTCCTGCAGAAATCGCTCCACGCCCTGTGAAATATAATCCGCATTGAATTGCGCTACAACCACGTGATCTACACCTAGCTTTTCAAGCATCTCCAATTTCTCAGGTAGCGAAGTTAGTAATTTCACATGTTGGAAAAAAACTTTTGGTGGCGGGTCGAATGTATACACAACAAGTGGCACACCCAATTCCACAGCCTGCTCACGAGCTTGCCTCACTAATGTTTGGTGGCCAATATGTAGTCCATCTAACGCACCGATAGTTAGAACACACTCCGGAAGCTTTAATGTTTTGGATTTATGAACTTGCATGCATGACACCTCTTCCCTCTAGTTTTTCTTACATAAGTTGCGCTGTCCCACAGTAATGGGACAGCTAAACATTATGGTTGGAATACTAACGAAGACGATAAATTTGCAGCTTTCATCACCATTTCACGATTTGGAGTCAAATCATAATTGTTAAAGACAGCTGCATGTTGCGCGAATGGCGGGCTTTGTGCAAACAATTCAAATGTAATTTGGTGACCTGCATAGGAAGAGTTCAGCATGTCACGTGCAAAGTAAAGCAATTTGGCACGTTCTTCTGCACTCCACTCACCAACAGAATAAAATCTATCAATATATTCCTTGATTTTTGGATCCTTCATCGTTTCCATGTCAGGTGTCACAGCTAATTGTCCACCTACTAACTCACGTGCCAAATGTGCCATTTCAGGGAAATGTTTTAGCGCAAACACACGACCTGTATATAGAAGAGACTGATTAGGCATCATTAATCCGCCTGGTGATAATTGCGCTTCCGAAACAGCAGCTGTCAGATGAGCATTGATCGTTTCACGATAGTTGATTAGCTCCGAAAGTTTTTGCTGAACTGCAGGAATCTTTGTCAAACCTGTTTGCTCCACATTTAATAATGCAGCACCGATTAGATAATCCGCTCTTCTTAAAATTCGTAGTACATAGTTGTATGAAGAATAACGGTGTACCGTTTCACGAATATATTTCGCTGACTCTAAATTACGGTGGAATAACACATTCTCCCAAGGTATTAGCACGTCATCAAAAATCAACAATGTATCAATCTCTTCAAACTTACTAGACAGTGGGTAGTTTACTGGATCTTTTCCAGCTCCAACAGGAGATCGGCAAATATGTTTTAGCCCCGGGGATCCCATATCACAAATGAAACCAACTGCATAGTTTTCCATATTGACACTGGAATTTGACCAGTTAGAAATCGTTGGTTTTACGAATGCTTGGTGTGCATAAGCAGCGGCAGTTTCAAACTTTGCACCACGCACTACAATTCCTTTATCATTTTCAGCAACGATATGAAGGAGTGTTCCACCATCTTCACCGTTGATTAACTTACTGCGGTCTCCTTTTGGATCCGTGTTGGCTGAAACGTGAAATAAATCCTCTTTCGCCACACGCGCAACATGATGTTTAATATTTTGTGCATAGGTCGGGTCAATTTCATTCAAACGGTCTTGCGCATCATATAACGACCACATTTCACCGATTGTTTCATCCCCTACACGGTAGACAACTCCACCTAGATCATCTAAAACGGTTTCTACATACGTACGAATACCTTTTAGATCATCCTTTGTTTTTGGTAGTTTAAAAGCACGGCAAATTTCATCACCATCCGCAAGCTTAACAGTCAATTTGTCTTTGTACTTCGCTTCATGGTTCATATCATACATACGTGCTTTTACATCGATGATTGGCTTGAATGCCGGATGATTTGCAATGTCATATACTCTTTCTCCGTCAATATATACTTCTCTTCCATCATTCAGTGATCTGCGGTAGTCGTCTCCTGTTAATAAAGCCATTTAAATTCCTCCCTGGGTATCTGATTTTATTGTGAAATTAAATACTGCCACCTGCGTGACTAATAATGTATTTACCTAGTTTTTTTGCTTCTTCTGTATGCTGTTTGACAATAGACTTAGCAGCTTCCTTATCTCCCGCTTCATACGCTTTCAATAATGCTAAATGATCATCAGCCAGTTTATTCAACTCTTCGCGTGCAGTACTACTATTTTCTTCAAATGCTACTCGCAAAGCACTGCTCATAACTGCTTCAGCCGTCAGGCGACGATAGGAGTCTAGTAAAGTAGCATTATTCGTTAAAGCAATCGTATAATCATGGAGCGAAATATTCGCCTCAATATATTTATCGATATCTGTAATACCTTTTTCTTTATCTGCCAACGTTTCTTCTACACGACTCCTGAAATCAGACAGTTCTTCATTAGATAGATTGCCAACTGTCTTTTCAATAGCCGCAACTTCTAGTGCACAACGTGTTTCCAAAGCTTCCGTTAGCATCTCAATACTTAGCGGAGTAACGGAGAAATCACCATTTTCACTACGCTTGATTAACCCTTCGCCTTCTAATTTGGTAAGTGCGTAGTAGATTACTTGTCTTGGAACTTCTAGTTTTTCTGTCAAACTGGCAACACTGAATGGCTCCATTAGTTGGAAATCTCTTTTCAACACTTTACTTCGTAAATCTAGATAAACCATTTCATCATTGTGTGAAATGAAGCGTCCGAATTTTCCACGGTAGTAAGTCAATGGATTACGTTCTTCAGAATCCGCATGTATAACTTCTGCAAGGAACACAGAATGCGTACCGCCTGTCACTTCTTGTACGACCCTGCACTCCAGATGGGCAAGTGTATCTTTTAAGATCGGCTCACCTAATTTCCCTTCAACCGTTTCAATATCTTTGAATTTGTCAGATGAAGGTCTAGCAAACTGTAAAGCTATGTCTCCCTGGTCCTCATGCAGTATGTTCACACCAAAAACCTTTGCTTGGGAAATTGCATTACACGTCCCGGTTGCTTGGTTGATACATACTAGCAACATTGGAGGTTCAACCGATAGTGAGGAAACTGCACTTGCCGTCACCCCATAATTGACACCTTCATGCTTTGTTGTAATAACCGTAACACCGCTAGTAAAATGTCCGATTACATCCCGAAAGACTAAGTTATCCACCCTTGCCGGCTTTCCCTTTTCACTAATCTCTGTTCCCATCATAATCCCTCCTAAATTAGTTTACGGACATAGTCCTAAATAAGTCCCTTATTCGACAAAAAAATATAAAATCTGCATTTCCCTATAAAAGTAAGTCGAATCGGATGTACTTATTTGGTAGTAATTACCGTATAATGCCTCAAATGTAATATACATACTGTTCAAAACACTATCAACGCTTTTTTTATTTCTACTTTCAGATTTCAATACTAGCGAATTATTTTGAAAGCGATTACATTTATTCTGACATCATTCGAGTAATCCAAATAATTTCATTTAACCATAGTACCTACTATCATATGATTAAATAAATTTAAACTACTACATATTCTCCCCCTTAAAAGCCAATGTCCGTAAGCAGACCGTATATAGGTAATGAAATAGGGAAATATTTATACTGGCTAAGTGAATTCGTACCAGTTACTGAACTCCCTTGTTATTAATATACAGCACTTATTTTTAATGTCAACTATTTTTTACAATATTTAGAAAACTTAATTAATGAATGAGTACACAGTCACTTTCAATCTTCTGGTCTATGACGAACTAGTAGAAACAATAAATTTCATTTGATTCTTATAGTAGCTTATGTGTATTCTTGTAATAATACGAATGTCCTTTTACAACTATTAAGGACTTCACCTTGGATAATAGTAAATGATCGATACAAATCGCTTGAAAATGATGAATGGAGGGTATCTATGAATAACCGAATTTCGGAAATGGTAGAGAACATAAGGGATCTATTGATTGAATGGCGTCGAGATTTCCATACATACGCGGAAGCTGGATGGGTTGAATTTCGGACAGCCTCCCTTATCGCCTCACGACTTTCTAGCTGGGGATACGAAGTACGTGCGGGACGCGATGTAATGGATGAAAGTACTCGAATGGGCGTTCCCGGTCAGGCGTATTTGGAAGAACAATTTGATCGCGCCATCCAGCAAGGGGCTAATACAGAGTGGGTTGCACAATTACGCTCTGGCTTTACTGGCGTTGTCGGCACTTTAGATACAGGTAAGCCAGGCCCGACCATTGGATTACGTTTTGATATGGATGCCTTGGACCTGCAAGAGTCCTCTGATGAATGTCATTTTCCAGTAAAAGAAAGGTTTACCTCCGTCAACGACCGAATGATGCACGCTTGCGGTCATGATGCACATATGGCAATCGGACTTGGCATCGCTTCCCTTTTAGCTGAATTAAAGGACAGTTTAAACGGCAAATTCAAACTTATTTTTCAGCCTGCTGAAGAAGGTGTTCGTGGTGCAAAGTCTATGGTGAAGGCTGGAGTTGTTGACGACGTAGATATTTTCATTTCTCAACATATCGGTCTAGGTGCGGAATTAGGTGAATTCGTTTGCAGTGATCTAGGATTTCTAGCTACTACAAAATTGAATGTTAGTTTTCTAGGCAAAGCTGCACATGCTGGAGCAAATCCTGAAGAAGGCAAAAACGCTTTATTAGCCGCAGCAACGGCGACCTTAAATATGCATGCTATCTCTCCCCACAGTTCAGGAGAATCCCGAATCAATGTTGGGGTTTTACACGCAGGCACCGGACGCAATATTATTCCAAATAAGGCAGACCTCCAAGTAGAAACGCGTGGCGCTACAACAGAAATAAATGAATACATGTATGAACGTATGAGAAAAATCGTGAAGACTGCTGGGGATATGTATGAGGTGGAAACACATATAGAAGAAGTCGGCGCAGCCCCAACATGTACTCCTAGTGAACATTTAGTAGCAGTTTTACGGAAGAAAACCAAATCATTGAAAGGCATCCAAAAAATCACAAATACTTTCACATCTGGTGGTTCTGAGGATGCTACCTATATGATGTCACGCGTTAAAGAAAACGGCGGGCAAGCAGCTTATGTAGTGTTTGGGACGACACTTAGTGCAGGTCATCATAATGAAAAGTTCGATATCGATGAAGAAGTCATACCATTAGCAGTAAAAACATTAGTACATTGTATCACACAATTTGATACACCATTAGTTCCGTCAAACAAAGGAGAATAACTATGAAAACTAGAGTAGGAATTGTCGGACCAAAAGACAGTGTAGAAATTATGAAGGACATCGCGAAGGAATTTGAGGATCAGATGACCCCTGTTTGTTTTGAATATAAAAATTCGATTGAAACAACAGAAATCGTAGAAAAAAACCAACATATTATTGATATCTGGATTTTTTCTGGACAAACACCCTTTTCACTCGCAAAAGAAAGCTCTTCTAATCAGCTCTTTTTCTATTTATCTTTGGATGGTTCTAGTTTAACAAAAACACTGTTAAATATTGTTTATAATAGTAAAAATGATTTACGTAACATTAGTTTTGATATGATGGAGGAACGTGATATATCCGAGACATACCGTTCCTTAAATATTTCATATGAACAATGCCATCTTTATGAATACCACGGAGTTACACCTATCAATCAAATCATTGAATTTCATTCAATGCTATACAACAAGGGTAAAGTATCCGTTTGTGTAACTAGTTTGAGTGATGTCTATGAAGCATTGACTTCCCAGGGGATACCTGTATACAGAGTTACACCTACTTTGGCAAACGTTCGAACAACATATACATCTGCATTACAGCAATGGGAAGCCCTCAATTTTAAACAATCTCAGTTAACAGTTATGTTAATATCTATTGATAATATTAATAAAATTGAAAAGCCTCATTCATTTTCTTATGATATACATCGTTTGAATTTAGAATTGCAATCGGCGATTTTAACATTCACTGAATCTATATCCGGCTCATTTTTATCCATTGGTACAGGGACGTTTATAATATTTTCTACTAGGGGTTCGCTACGAAACGCAGGTGATCAAAGTGTTCGTTTATTGGATAGTTTATCCTTAATTACAGATTTTCCATCGAACATTGGAATAGGCTATGGTGACTCCGCTTTAGCTGCAGAAGAAAACGCAAGATTAGCGTTATTGCATGCACAAAACTATAATTCGAATAGTGCCTTTTTAGTCGAAAATGACGGCATGGTAAAAGGACCACTTAATAAATCTAAAAGTATTTCTTTTGAGTTTAGGAATGTAGATGAAGAAATCGGAAATAAGCTAAAGGAATGCGGTGTATCTATTACTTCCTTCAATAAAATTATGTCTGTTCAACGAAACTTGGGAAAGCATGCAATCACTGCAGCAGATATTGCTGAATGGTTGAAAATGACCGAACGTAATGCTCGCCGGCTTCTAAATAATCTTACGAATGCTGGTATCGCAAAAATCATTGGACAGGAAGCACCTGCAACGAGAGGACGCCCCCGCAACGTTTATCAGGTAGGATTAAATTATTTATCTAATGCACCCGAATAGAATAATGTAGCTAGGGCATGTGCAAATTGTTTAGGATCTTTGCACATACTCTTCTTTTGTTACAAACAATCTATATGATTTTAAAAATAGTTTGACAGGTTGGAATGTTTTGTCTAATCTGTTAACTGTATTACAAAGAATAGAGTAAAGAAGTATTTACCAAAAATGATAAGGAGCTGTTTAGTATGCCGTTCGTCCACATTAAAATGATTGAGAAGCGCTGTTCCTCCGAAAAAAAAGAAATAATGATTAAAGAGGTCACTGATTTAATCGCTGGTATTTTGGAGCAGGATGTAGAAACGGTGCGTGTTCAACTTGAAGAAATGCGGCCTGAAGATTGGGGTATTGCCGGAGAATCTGTTAAAAAACGAACTGAAAAAAGCCTGACATAAATAATTTATTATATTTAATTTCGGTCTATTAAGGGAAAATATCCAATTACAAATTATACCTATTGGTTCTTAAGAGATCATATAGGTTCGATTTTATCGTTAATTGGTTCTAAATAATTGAATTTGATGGATGGTACTCCCGCGCGAAACTATCATGATTGTTTAAACCTTTATGAATCACGTTTTTTCGCGCAGGCAACCTCCCTTAAACCCCATCAATATATAATCCACCCACCCTTCTTATTAAAGAGTCTGCAGTTCAATACAAGAATCACCTATCTTCCACATCCTAACCTTCATAAACAAAGAGTTTTTTCTTTTAATCATATAAATGAATCGCATCGAAAAATCGATAAAGTTTTGCGGGTTTTTCTATGATTAGCTTAATCACTCTATATTCTGTGCTATTTTTTATGATGAGGAGTTACTTTACTTGTTTTTCTTCGTCGTCATGGCTTTTATGATACTGGATTATCTGATAAGAGCCTTTTTTGAGTGGAGGGTGTAACCTTATAAAAAATACGAAGTGTGAGACGTTAGGTACAAAAATAAAAGATACTCTCGAAATAGTCTCTTTGGAAATAATTATTCCCCTTTTCGTGTCGTGCTTTTATTAAATGCGTAATAGGCAGTACCCGCTATGAACAATGCCGTACTAAGCCACATCGTAATGCCGTTCCACTCCCCTTTAAACAATGTAATATTTGCTAGATTAATAAGATGGATTGCTATAAAGAAAAGATATAATCCGGTCGTCGTCTTCATTACTTTACACCTCCAGTACATATCTTTTTTGCGTAATCTGAGCGCAATCGCTTATAAAGCCATCGCACCCGATTCTAGCATACATGTTTTATAATTCTCCTATGTATTTCTCTTTGCTACTTAATTTCACTAAAAATGGATATAAAAATAAAACAAGAACGAATAAAATGGGAAATAAGCTTAGTAATATAACTGCTGGCACGTCAAAGAACATTTGAATGATCAATGGCAATAAAACGATCGGAGTTAACATACCGATTTTCCCTTTAGATTTTTGCGTTTGATACTGTTTTTCCTCGCAGTATGGGCAAGTCATCGCAGGATTTAATGTGGCTGTCTTTTTTATTGTTTGTTTCCAGCTCCACTGATGATGGCAATTTTCGCATGTAGGCATTACATTACCTCCTGTTTTCAAAATGGCCCGATTGCTAGATCTACGCAATCGAGCCATTTTATATAGAATTTTACTTTCTACAAGTGGATATAAACATCGATGCATCTTGATTCGCAAAAATCTGTTTCCCATGATAGAAAGTCTTACATGTAGTCGACGTAAATCCGACTTCGGCTAATAGGCTTTTTAGTTCATTATGCGAAAACCCACTATGAATTTTCGGATGATTGACTTGATCATTTTTATCAAAATCAACAATTATTAGCTGGCCATCATGAGGTAAGATACTAAACAGCTTTTGCAAAATTAATTTAGTATCGGGAATATGAAGAAGAACTAAAGAGAGTAACACGATGTCTGCCTTAAGTTCAGGCATGTCTTCGGTAAAATCTGAATACAGTACTTCGCAGTTCGTAATGCCTCTTGCCATAATTTTATCTGTTGCATCATGTAACGCTTGTTTTGAAGAGTCCACTAGCAATATCGAATCTACTAAGTCCGTTAGTTCCAAACTAACTAGACCCGAACCACTCCCATAGTCTACTAATTTTTTTGATTCACTACCTCGTAATAATGGTCTTACTTCTTCCACAATCACGTTAACCAATTCCATTCGTTTTTCTGTTTCCATACTTCACACTCATTTCATTTAATATATTACCTGATCGGGACTTTGTTTCGTACCTTTTCTGTTACGACAGTAAAGGCATCCAGTAACTTTTCAGGGACCAAGTCCTGAAAATATTAAAATGGTTGACGCTAATGTACAAAATGATTGCCAAGTCTTGTCAAGTATAACACCCGATCGCAACGAATTAACAAGAATACAATTCCAGCAGTTTTTCTTTCGTTAATTTATTCGGGCTACTCATATCAATTAAATAGGGTAATTGCCATTGCTGTGTTTCCATTGCTTGTTTACTAGTGGGATGATCCCAGCTAGGATACACTCTTATTGCCATTTTCCCTTTTGTTGAACTAGATCTAAGAATATTCTGTTTGAAAAGTACTTCCTTTGGGAAAATAAATTGTCCAAACTCCTGATCACTCTTAAAAGTAGTTATAACTAACAAATCAAACGCTTCTTCATATGAATAAGGCTGATTTTTATTGTTTTCATCTTTTTTCCAAAGCGCTACAAATTGCCCCACTTTTGTAGGTGTTCTATTCGCTACCTAAATCGAACGGTTTTAGAGGATATTTGAAATGTACCAGCGCCATATTTAGCGTTTTGCTTTTCTTCTTGCACCGACTTCAACATTAAATTATTTGGCTCATATAGCATTTTATTCATATGGGTTAATGCTCTATAAAATCTTTCATTGTTCGACCCCTCTACTTCACAGTTACTTGGCTCGTTACGATAGTCTATAATAATTTTCAGCAGTATATATAGACCACCACCAAAACTTAGAACCTTGACTAACAACGAATCTATCTAGCCATAATTCAAAGTTCGATTCTAGTGGCGCAGCTTCTTCAAATGATTCTATACAGGATTTCCAAAAAAGGTAGTTTCTTTTATTTTGTGAGTAGGATTCAGAATTAATTACAATATTATCCTGGGATATGTATGCAATATTATAACAACCTTCATATCGTTCGTAGTGTTCATTTAATTCGATAATTTGTTTTAAGCTATAAAGTTCTATTTCTCCGCCAAATGTGATGTCATCAAATAAACGACAACCATTCGTTATTTTAAGAAATCCTTTATAGTCTGGCGGAATTAGTAAACCCGTTTGTTTTTCAAAGTTTTGTATTTCCTCCTCACTTGCTGGTGGATTGAACGTGCATTTAGCTTTATACAAATATCCTTCTTTGTCTTGGATTTGAAGAATGTTATGATTTTCATTTAAACGCTTTTTTAAGGCATTCAAAGTTTGTATAACTATACTTCCTTCTGTTTGCATCAAAATCTCCCCCTCATTCTATATTATCAAAACTACTGTTTGATTTTTCCCTAGCATCATGCTATTTAGACCATTCCATTCATTAGCTTAACTTATTTTGTGTATAGTTCATCCTCATCATCAATCATAAGCCTTTGTCTGTCACTTTTAGAGTTGATTTGCACCTATTTCAAGTGCTATTTTTCACTAAAAATAAATATTCCAGCCTAATTTCCCTTTTAAATGCTAGAAAAATTAGGCTTATGATGTTCAACAATCGCGCCCGATTCTGGAACAGCGTAAGCGTAATTTTGCAATTGAGTAGGCTACTCTACCAATAACTCATTCAAAAATGGTAATAATTCTTTTTCAAAATCAACGAATTCATCGTCAGCCAACTGACGTAAATAGTGTGCAGTTTTTGACTTCTGTTCAGTTGAAAGTTGCGCATATAAATCAGGGTCAACAAATTTCTTCACAATACGTGCTACTGTGTAAATTTCAGAATCTGTGGTCATTTGCATATAGTTATACTGCATTTCCGCATATCCGTACAGTGTGTATAACGGCTCTATATAATCTGTGTCGTACTCTTCATTTTCAAAAAAGAGTGCACTATCTCTTAGCATATCTTGAATACCATTATCCATTCCTGCTTCATAAACAGACATTTTATTATAAAACACAAATGTCGTACTACCAAATAGGATTACCAGTAAAGCTAATATAATAAGACGCGCTTTTACTTTCATAGAATTTCCCTCGACTTCCCCAAATTAAGTAATTACACACTGTTTTTTCCTACGTTAAATGGCCCTATTGTTGAATAGTGTGCAGATCCTTATACAAGAATCGCGACATTTATGTTATTAACAAAGAGAATCATCTTTTTCACTTAATTTAAATTTTGAAATTATAAACGGAACAAATATTAGACTTAACCATCCCAAAGTTAATAACCTCTGCGATTGAGCAGAGATGTATTGTCTGTCACCACAATTGGGGCAGTCTTTTCCCTTCTTAGAAAATCCAAGAGCGATTATGTCTTTGGTATTCCACTTGTAATTACAGTTAGTGCAAGGTGGCATGATTATCCCCTCCTATTCTCCATTACCAAATATTAACAAAACGGCCATATTGTTGTACGGATGCAAAGCCTTATTCCAGAATCGCACCCCATTGGCGCATATATTTTAGTTCATTTTATATAGTGAAAGGCACTCATTCCTTATCGAACCATAACCTTTCGTGTGCTACTAAAAATATTCCGTTTTTTGATTCAAGCCAAATTTCGTTTTCTGTAAACTCGATCAATACAGCCCTTCCATAATTGCGCCATTCAAGATATTCAATAATCTCTATTGTTAGCCAACATTCATATCTTCCCACGTACGTTCCGTTTTTTCTTTCAACGTCATCCATGTCATAATGAATGATTGCCAACGGATTAAAATCAAGTAACCCATCTAACATAAAACCTTTCCTCTCCATATCCTGAATGTTAAACGGATACTCAATCTGTTATATCGGTTGAACATTTTTGTTATTGCACCCGTTAGTTTTACAAGATAACGTTTTAACATGTTAGAGTAACCTCGTTTTACTTTTTAATCTTTTTTGATTGAAAATATACTGAAACAATAATAATAATGACGAGTATGTTTAGTATTATTAGAAAAAAGTTATGGCTGAATAACAAAATAGGTATTGATGCTATATTTAAGATTGGTGCTATATTAGGTACCTCAACACCCATAATACCTAATATTACAGCACCTATACCAATACCAGCACAGCACAATAAAAATATAAATAACCATCTTACTAAATACAATATTACAATAAACGTTCTCTCAAAAAAATTTGAAACATATAGGCCTCTTTCTAACTACTTATTATAAGGAATTGTAGGTCACTCTCCAAACTATTAAAACAAGCAAAAAACCAGTTGATTCTTTAACTAAATAAATGGCCTGTTTCAGGAACAGGTGATCTTCCACAACTCCCCCTCGATTCTTGAAAAATGATTTTATTTATCTCTTCAATCCGTTCAGTTAACTTCTCCTAATCGTCCTCCCGTCCAATTCGGGGTATATCAACTCGATACATTTCTTATTTTAATGATCTTTTCCAGGTCCTTAATTAATCCACATAAAACGAAAAAGCTATTTTTTTATTCCCCTCATTACGGTTGGCATGGAATTTAAAGACAACCCTATAAACACCTTTACGCTGTGTATAGGATGACGGTAACTTCTGCTCCATTTTTTTGCCGGGTTCTAATACATTTAATTTATCCTCTGTTACTACATCATCTGCCGCAACCCAAACGTTATCTTGTAAGTATTCCAAGCTAGTTCCTAGCCCTGTGTAATCCACCGGTGTTTCCCCATCATTTCTTATAATAACAACCGGTGTCGCTCCCCGATCGTATCTCTCTTGGCTAACTGATATAGAAATGGAAATATCTCCATCTTTATAAATTGAATCAATATTATTCATTTCCCTTTGATTTTCTCTCTCTTTAATGATCTTTTCTTCTGAACAAGCAGCTAAAATCATTACGATTCCAATTAATATAATTAAATTTTTATTTTTCATTTTATTCCTCCTCTTTGCCAGTAGACTGTGAAGAGTTAAATAAGTTTCATCTTTCTTTAATTGGCCCTATTACTGAAAACGGGTGCAATTCTTCTTCAAGAAATGCACCCGATTGTCTGAAGAACCTTTACAAGCTTAGGTCCTCAAAAGGCAAGAAATAAGCTAAAACTAAATACACGAGTAAGCTGGCTGGTAAAATGAAAAAGATAATTCGAACTGCAAGTGAAGAAATCCCAAAATATTCTGCAATGCCCCCACAGACTCCTGAAATAATTTTGTCTCTTGAACTTTTCTTGAGTTTATTTTGCATTCTAATCCACCTCTTCTTTGTAAAATAATCTAGTTCGTTTATGTTATTTGACACGATCTCCTGTTAAGCAATCGCACTCCGATTGTTTAACAGGCATTCTTGCTCTATTTCCTAGTAAACAGAGCTTATTATCTTTGCCATGTAGTATTCATCAACAAACTCATCATTAATAAATAAAGAATGTCTTTTTATTCCCTCGACCTCGAAGCCCATTTTTTTATATAAAGAAAGACCTGCTTGGTTCCCAGTAACGACTGTTAATTCTAAACGACGAATACTGTGTTGTGTAGCCCATTGCTCCAATTCTTTAAATAGCTTCGATCCTACACCTTGACCTCGATAATTCTCGGATATACCGACAACAATATAAGCCGAGTGCTTGTTTCTTTTCGCATCGACACCGATAGCAAATAAGTATCCCACTAACTCATTATTTTTGTTTTCAGCTACTAAAATAGTGAAATTATTACTATCCTTCATACGCTCTATCATCTTTTTTTGACGTTCGTCTTCAATTTCCCTTTCCCCGGCTTCCCAAAGCATGTATTCAGAACTTGCTTCTACTTGCTGAATTAGATTGGAAAGTTTTTCTGCATCTGAATTTTCTATTTCCCTTAATATCAAATTATTTCTCCCATCATAAATTATCCAACAATCTAGCCCTATTGTGGAAAATCCTTATTCAGTTATCGCACTCATTTGGTGAATTATCAACAAGCTATTCGATAAACATTAGCATTTGTAGGAACAAAGAAAAAATCATTTTTTCTATTTATCAAACGTATAAATCCAAACACAATAAATATTAGAGCAATTGGTAAAGTATAAAAGTCGTTAATAGGTGTAAGAAAACCTATTAAAAAAATTACAATACCCAACAGTATCATTACGATACCCAAACCACTCACCCCCGTTTACCTGATCTGAACGCAATTGTTTATACTGCATTTGCGCCCGATTGTAAAACTCCTGAAATTACTTCACTTTTTCTATAGTGATTGCAAAAATTCTGACTGGAGCTACTTCCATAGCCGTACCATCATATCCGACTATCACCTTATTACCTACTTGAAACGTTTCTTCTGTATTCTCAGGGAAACCGATTACAACAGGTCCTAAAAGTTTATTATCGTTCGCTTCAATTTCAGAAACGTAAGCAGTTCCGCTACTATAGATCTCCTCGATTGTTCCTACAAAAGTTGCTTTAACGTCTCTCTCCAGATTCTCTGAACCGCAGGCGAACAGTAAACCAGTAACTACTGTCAAACAGAGAGAAAAAACAATTTTATTTCCCATTGTTTAAGTCACCTCCTTTAAAATACGAATGAATCTTATTGAAAATCAATACACTTTCCGTTTATGAAAAGAGTTTGATTGAGCATTAACCTATACTGTTAAAGCTCTTGATTGTGAGGAAGTAATCAGCCTGATTAATCACTAAACTCCTTAAATAGGTTCTTTAATTCTTTTTCGTCATATAAGATGCCACCTTCACTCATGAATTTTTCAAACTCAATTGTTCCATCTTCCATAAACTCGACTTCCCAACGCTGACCTGGGATAGCAATTTCCACCATAATTGCTTCGCTTCTGATCTTGCTCAATTTATAAAATACTTTTCTTTTCTCAAGCTCATTAAGGAAATCATTAAATTTTTGGACTTCCATTAAAATCACTCCTCAAACGTTATTTTCATCGGTTTAGTGACCCAAATATTTAATGGTGCTTTTACTTAAGTAGGTTCCAAAGTTTTGAAAACATGCTTTCATTCATCTCAAAATAGACATCTGTAATTCCATAATAGATATATCCATCCTTAAGAAGTATAAGTGTAACCGTTGAACCGTCATGTAATGTTAAAGTCAGTTCCCTGAATTCCTCGTCATTTCGTGAATTACTTATTGGGTCTGACTGTTGTTCACGAGGAAGAGGCTTTGTTTTTTTCAGTTCTTCTAAGAAGATGTTCAATACGCCCATATCCGAAATCGGCTTGTAATTATCAATATTGTTATCCCAATCACTAAAGGCTCTCCACTGGGCAGAGGTTACATTTCCCACCAGATTTAATTTTCCAAATAGATCCTCACCACTGCTTATCGTTATTCCGTTAAGACACTCATAAAACTCTGCATATTGGTTTCCAACCTGACCTTCGTAAACCATCAATCTAAAATCTTTATCATAGCCTTTCACAGAATACACATCGATTTCACCAATTGTTGAAGCTAATTCTTCGTCGTAGGCTTTTTGTTTACTCCATTCATCAATATTGCCTTTTGTAGTTCCAATTTTATCGCCTATAAGAGCTTTTGCATCTGTAGCATTTATTTTTGTGTTTGTTTGAGTATAAATCTTACCGTTATACACAATTAAGCCAACCATGTCTGCATTTGAAGAATCTTTAGGCAATTGAATAGCTGGGATTTCCACACTTCCATTTTCATTATCCATAAGTGGATCTTGATTGTCTGTTGGACTATCTGAAGTCACGTAATTCATTAAAGTGAATGCTCCAACAGAAATAAGTAAAGCAACCACAATCACGATACCTTTTACAGGAAATCTTTCTCTATACTTTTTCATACTATCCCTCCTACTATTAGTAGACCGAGATAAGTTAAATACGTTACAATTTTGAATATATCAGGACTATAGAAGCACTATGATTCTCTCGCAACCATCCCCATCTATTCACAGAGTTCATTTATAATAATTGAACTTGAGTAGTTAAGCGAAAATAACAATTTGGATTCATTCTACAAATCTTCTCGTAAATGGGATGAATAAATAACTATCCAATTGGAGGTTTTCTTTTACTTTTATTATATTAAAATAGAAATTGATATGATGTGAAGTATCTGGAGATTGCTATTCATGGGATTTTTTTGGCATTCGACTTAATTTTACCACTGGGGATTCAGAATGTATTTGTGTTTTCACAAGGAGCTACACAGCTGCGAGTTCTTCATATTAGCTGTATTTGGACTATCTGCCATTTTGGATACAGTAGGAGTGATCGGGACTAGCGCATTATAATATGTGGGAAAGAAACAAGTATATTTTACAATCGGTTGTATTGCTGTAGCTTGGGTTTGGTTCTTCGGATTAATGATTGCAGGTTCAATATTAAAAAGCTGGACACAACAGGAAACTTGATGAACATACTAAACAAGTACTCGGCCTTGTTTATTTGATGGACTGCCATTTATCTTTTGATTGGATTAACGTAAAGTTTAGTTAATGTTTCCGAAAAGAAGTAATCTTATATGTCATAAATATTTTGGGGATTTAAAAAGAGAATAATGGATTGTTATAGGATTCAAGAAAAAGGCTGTCAAAGTGAGAAGTTCGATTTCAATGTCACTTACTCTACTTAATGATTCGGCTCCTTCGTTACATTGACAATCAGCTCATACTTCCCAGGCGAGATCTGGTACTTTCCGATATTGTCTTTATCATCTTCACATAGGAAAGTGATCAGCTGAAATTAATTTCTCGATAAACTAGAAGTATGAATTCGCTTTCTAGGGCAGACATACTTCTTTAGTTATGTTTTCCAGTAAGTATGTGGAGACGGCGGGAGTCGAACCCATCTCCTAGAAAAGCCGCTGGAATGCAATTCACCTAAATGTAATCTGTTTCTACTTTTCCTATACATCCTTATCAATCCATCGCTATTTCCACCCAGACAACGTATAATAAGAAAAGCAAAAGAAGAATTCAATCTTCCTTTAGTTAGAAAAAGAGGTGCACTTACTTGAAACAGTTCGAAACAGCATTACCCGAGCAATATGAAACATTAAAAAAACAGGCCAATTACACGTCCAGTTGGCGAGAGCGTTTAGAAGCAGTCAACATATTATCGGATTATCAACATGACAAAGTCATAGATTTATTAAAAAATCGTATGCAGCATGATACTGTCCATCAGGTGCAAGTAGCAGCTTATGAAGCACTTGCCGCATTTGGCGAGGATGTAGAAAAGCCATCACCTGCACGTTTTGATATTATCAAAAACACAGACAAGATCTTCCTTCGCGTGAAGAAGAGCTTGCCGAAGGATCATACTGTGGTAGACTTTGCGGATAAACTAAAACGTATGCGTGTAGATGTCTTTGATGCATATGAAGGCGACAAAGGTGTAGAATTTATGAATTGGTTAGAAGAACGTTGGGCAAAGCTGTAATCCATAGTGTTGCGATATATAAACGAAAGCCACTCCCTCCACTTTTTCGAGGGGATGGTTTTTTTATCTTACGGTTCGGTTCTTCGTAAATATACCGACCGAAACTCACTTTACCTCTAATCCAGTTTGAACTACTTATTGCTTATTCAATTCTTCTAATAGACCATTATCATCTTCATATTCCAACTTACCGATTTTTCCTTTTTCATCGGTAGAAAAGAGAACACTACCTGATACATGGGCAATTTTTTCTTCTTCTCCTTCTTGCTGGTAGCCAACTGTTTCTACGAAAGTATAGCGATTGGAAATATCCTTGGATTCCTCAATAACTACATCCTTTAAGTTCAGCTTATATTCCGAGACATAAGCAGTCACAGGATAAATCAATCCAGTGGTGTTAAGGAAGGCTTCAACATAAAACTGTGTAAAGTATGGACCGTATTCTCCTTGTACATATTTATCCAATTCAGGATTCACTTCAGAACCCTCTATAATTGTAGTGTATTGGGGATCATGAATAAGCGACATGAATTCTTCGTCGGGTCCATCGAATTGAAGTTCAAGCACCGCCTGTATCACTTTCTTATTCGCATCTTCTGACTCCTCTTTTGAACAAGCTCCTAATACAAAAACGGATAAAAACAAGGTGAAACTTAGCAACAGTTTACTTTTAACTTTCAAGATTATAAGTCCTCCTTTTAGCAACTCAGGATCGGCCTATTAATTAATCGCACCAGACAATGGACGTTTGCTTTGCACTTACCACTTGTGCGACAATAGCGCACAAATGCTAAAAATAGTTTTTTAACCAAGTTAATATATAAATAAACATAAGTGGCTCAATCAACACAAGACAAAGTAAAATAATGAAAAAGGATACGCCTGATAGTATTTTCAGTACCCCTTCTTCCATTTTTAAAAAAGCGATAAAACTAAAGATCACGCTAAAGATTAAAAAGAAATACCCTATGAGTATAGCAGGTTCAATTATTTCAGTTGTCATCCAATTAACCATGAGTGCTACTAATCCTAATACTATAAAAATGATTGACCATATACTAAAAGGTCTTTTCATGGAAATAAACCTCCTTTTGATCACCACACACGCATTGAAAAAATCATACTATGCTAAGATACCTTGGGCATAGATTGTCAATAAGAACGCAATATTATACTATGCTTTTAGCACACCCATTTATAGAATGTAAATATTCTTCAGTTCTTGGAAGGCATTACCCAAACTTTATATCTATCGTCTATTGAGCTTTCTGTCATCACCCTAAATTCTTCTATCCCCGCAAGTTTAAAAGCTAAAGCATACGCTATTTTATAATCAGACGTGTCATAGCCATCATACAGTTTTGCATACATTTCATTCGCTATTGAATCGGCCCAAACATCCGCTTCGAACAAGCTATCAAATATGAAATTTTCTATTTTCCATTTATATGTCATCAACTACCCACCTACTTAGTCCTCTTACTACATAAGACCGGGATCTGCACTCTAGGCCCCATCCGTTAACGAAAGAATCAATCAGTCACCTAGTAAGATAAACTTAATTCATAATGATAGAATTGTGTATCTCGCTCATACCTGTTTTTCTCATATAATTTTTGAGCAATGTAGTTATCTGGTGCCGTCTCCAACACAATACTTTTTGCGCCTGTTTCACGGGCATAGTTTTTCGCCTGTTGTAAAAGCGTTTGGCCTATTCCTAGTTTCCGCGCTTCTGGATCTACAAACATATCATTCAGTATCCAAGCTTTTTTCATGGAGATGGATGAAAAAGTGGGATACAGTTGTGTGAAACCGACATACTTTTGATTGTTCTTCACCACAAATACTACAGATTCTTTATTTTCCAGACGTTCCTTTATATAATTTCTTGCGCCTTCCACATCTGACGGTTGTTTATAGTACACGCGGTATGCATTGAATAATTTTGCTACAACTTCCAAATCCGCAATCGTAGCTTGATATACTTCCATTTGAAATCCCCCTAAACGTTTTTATATCTATATTTTGTATTTCAGTTGTGTTTTATTATTCCTTGAAATAAATTGTTTTCAGAACGAGCAACATTCTACTATTCATACGTTATTAAAGTGCAGAAGGGTTCACTTTTTCGAAAGTTTCAAATCTATTCAACTACGTCTCCACTTTGTTCTTCCCATTACTCCTCTCTCCATTATCAAAAAATAAAAGCACCGCGGTATGCGATGCTTTTCTCTACTTCACTATTTATTGATGACGTACGATAAATCGTAACTTCTTCAACCCTTTTCTCGATTTCTTCACCGCAGTATATACGTGCGCAAATAACTTTTCTACCTTCGCGCGTTCTTCATGAGTCACGTCATGCGGACTATACTTAGCTTTTTGGTAGATTTTCAATCCATCCTCGAAGTCCTGTTGAAGTTGCGGATCGATTTTGCCCACTGCTTCAGGTACTGTTTCGAATGAAGGCAGCTTCGCGACAACTTGTTCTTTTTCTAGCATTTGTACCATGAGCTGAACATGGTTCACAACGGCTAATCGATGATCTTTCACTTGTAGTTTTTGTTGACGTTTTCTTTTTCTCAAGAAGTACAGCAATAACAGGACGAATATAATTAACGCAATGACGAGATTCAACCAGAACCATATAGTAGTGTTTGAGTTCACTTGCTTCGCGTCTTCTGGCTTATCTTGATCTTGTTGCACTTCTGTCGTGTCATTCGGTTCAGGTTCTGCCGTACTTCCGCTGTTCGCATCCGGTAAATCAGCGCCTGATGCTGGATAGTCTTGTTTATTGATGTTCGGCATTTTTTCAGCGTACCCCGGTGTCACTTCAATCGGCACCCAGCCGACCATGTCGATGTAGATTTCTGTCCACGCATGGGCATTTTTCTCGCTGACGTTGATTTCACTGAATGACTGTAAATCTTTCACATCATCCAGTCCGACGATATAGCCTTCCGCATAACGCGCAGGCGTGCCGAGCATTCTGAATGCTAACGTAGCAACTGTCGCATAATGAACGGAATAGCCTTCTTTCGACTCTTCCAAAATCCCTGTCAGGAAATCCTGGTCTTTTATCGGTTCGGCATGTTCATTATAACGCATCGACTGTGCGAGGAAACGTTCCACTTCTTGAATCGTTTGTTCGTACGGTAAACGTGTTTCTGCATCGACTACGCTTTCGTCCATATGATTGCGCAATACGGTTAAACTGTCTTGCGGCACCGCGAGATACTCGTTGTAAACATATTGATTATAATGACTTTCACGACGTAAATAGTCGGTGTCTTTTGTTTTGTACAACGCATTCGCGATTTGCGGATAATCGGTGTACGGTGTCAGCATATAGTTCATTTCCACTGTACGTCTGCCGAAAATCCCTGTCGCATGCAGCGCGTCAGCTTGTTTGGAACGGACAAACTGATCATCCAATTCCGCTAATTCATACGGTGCGTAAATATATCGACTGGAAGCAGCGACGTTTTGAATGACGAGTTTCGCTTCTTCGTACTCATCCGGCAAACTACTTTTCGCTGCCAAACTCAATTGTTTCGCTCCGGTGAAATCTTCTTTTTGTAATGCTTCAAGCAGAGACTTCTCTTCCCTATACGCTTCCCCATCGATTTCCTTCCAGCCACTCGGCGTGTAAGTCGAACCGACGAATCCTTTCAAATACAGTGGACTCGGATTTTCCATCGCGACTTTTAATGCGGTATAATCGCCCGGTGTAAATGTGGAAAGCCGATGGAAGTTGCCAGCTGTCAGCACAGGTTCTTCACCTTTAAAGTAACGTAACTTCTCGCCTTGATAACGGACAGTATCTTCCATTTTCGAGCTGCCCGTAAATTCTTCATTACCGTTTTGATTGATCACCGTATAAGTGATCATCAGCACGACCAATGAAATAGGCACGATCGCAATCCGTTTCCACCAGCGTACGGTTAGTTGATTCATATACAGTAATGCCAGAATCAGCACCGCAAAAAATAGAATATCGAGGATCAATGCGGGTGATGTGCCAAGAAGTACTTGTATCGACCAAATCACGATAGCGAGCGCAACAGGAATCCAACGTTTTTGATTCGCAATGGCATAATACATGGCACTGCCGATTAGCAAAGCGATTTGACCGAGGATCATACCGTTTAGCCACGAAGTCGTTTCATTGACGGATAATAGATCCATATAGATAGGTTTGTGTTCTGAGAGCGCGATGAACAACGCGTTGATCGTTCGTTTCACGTCGTCTATGTACGTGGATAGGAAAATCAAACTAACGATCACGCTCGCAATCAAGACGATGTCGCCGCCACGCTGTTTCCACAGTATACGTGCGACCATCCACAACAAGACGAGAATGAGCGCGGGAACGCTACTCATCTCAGGAAACAGCATCGCACGAATTACGAAGAACGCCGCTATGATGACACTATACGCAACTACTCCATCCAGCCATTTCATGCGACTGATCCCTCCTTCTGATCCGAGATCACGATCGTCTGGTATTCGGTACTACGCGCGCTATTGGTCGTCAATACGATACAGTTTGGATACGTTCGTCTGAGCTTTTTCCACTGTTCATCCGACATCGAAAGTTGCGTGACACTTTTCGTCAACACTTCTTTTATCGCGTTCGCTGCATCCCGTTCATTGTCGATCGTCAACTGCTCACCTGTCGAATGATCCACTAGAAGCTGGACTTCGTGATCGCCTGCGACATAGGAATAAAGCAAAGCAGAAAACGTCTCGATGAATTCGTCATATAGCGTCACTTGATTGGTAAACGATGTAAAATCGATCGTCATCATGACGGCATCTCCTGTCAGCGTTTCATGCTGTTTGACGAATAGCTCATCGACTTTACTTGATAGTTTCCAGTGAATTTGTTTGACCGAGTCGCCCGGTTTATACACCGACAACTCCGCCAGTTCTTCGCCAGCGATCTTCTTCATCGGGATCATGCCCGGCGTTTGCAGCACATGTTGATTTTGCTCAATGCGTTGAAGTTTTAGGAAATACGGATTCGGCATGATCAACACCGCGGACTGCGTATTCATTTTCTGCATCGAACGGAAGAACGTGAAACTGTCTTTGATCGTCAGTTGTTTGATTCGTATATTCACTTGCCCCATATATTTCTGCGGCAGAACGAACGAAAACTCTTCCGTACTTTTCGCAGGGATGGACAAGTTGTGGTGGTGACTCTCTTGTTTACCAGTAAATATATGCTCGATGATGAGATGTATTTGTAGTTGTGTAACGGGTAAGCGACTCGTATTTTGTACACGCAGTTGATAGCCCATTTGTTCATTTTTATAGATTTCATTCGCCGTAATGATGTCGCACTGGATTTTCCCTTTCACGAGATAGACGCTCAATACAAGCCACAGCCAGACAATAAGTGAACTGACGGCGAATAATAGAGCGAAATGCGTCGTCGTGAAGATGAAAAACGCGAGCGTAAACAGCAGCCACACGACGCTAATGAGTAATGTCCATATCATACGATCAGCCCTTAAAATGTCGCAAGCATTGCTTGATCAGGCGTGGCAACACTTTGCAGTAATTTTTCGAGTAGCGTATCCTGCTCGTGTTCAGTACCTGGCACGCTCGACATGACGATGCGGTGTCGGCTCGTCGGCAACCACACAGCGTGGACATCTTCCGGAATGACGTAATCGCGTTGTTGTAGGAAGGCATGCGCTTTCGCCATCTGACAGAGAGCGAGTGCGCCACGCGGGCTGATTCCTTGGTGGATCGATGGATGATTTCTCGTTTTCTCGGTTAATGCTGTGACGTAACGTAAGATTTCTTCGTGAATGAACAAGTTCTGTACTTGGTGCTGTAGCGCAAGCAACTCGTTCTTCGTAAGGACTTGTGTGAGTGAAGATAACGGATCTGCCTGCTGACGGTTTTTCAACATGTCGACTTGGTCTTCAAAATCCGGATACCCTACGCTCAACTTCGTCATGAAACGGTCAATTTGTGCGCTCGGTAATGGTTGTGTACCGATTGTGCCGTACGGGTTTTGCGTCGCAATGACGTGAAACGGTGCCGGCAGCGGATAGGTTGCACCGTCGACTGTCACTTGTTTCTCTTGCATCGCTTCAAGTAGCGCTGCTTGCGTTCTCGAAGACGTTCGGTTGATTTCATCACCGAGCAATAAGTTGCACATAACCGCGCCTTCTTTAAAGACGAATTCGTTTTTCTCTTTGTCGAACATCGTAAATCCGATGACGTCAGACGCGACGACGTCCGGTGTGAACTGGATACGATTCGAATCGAGACCGACAACTCGGCTGAACGCTTTCGCGAGTGTCGTTTTCCCGACTCCAGGTAAATCTTCTAGCAGTACATGTCCGCCAGCTAAGAACGTCATCCATACTTTTTGTATGACGTCGTCTTTCCCGTTAATTACTTTTTTCATTTCATTCAGTACTTGTGTTGATGGATTGCTCATTTTTTAATTCCTCCTGTTGTTCAAGTTCACAGCAGTAACGATGTCTTCCGCTGTGATGGCATATGGGAATAATCCGCGTGCGATCTTGCTAGCTGCGGTTGTGTAAAAGCGGTTGGAAGTGAAAAAGGTTTTGGGATTATTGATTGCGATAAGTGATTTATCGAACAGCATGCCGACACGTGTAGATACTTCTGCTGCAAATTCAATATCATGCGTTACGATAATCGTCGTGATGTTCTGTTTTTGAAGCGTTCGGATCAACTCCGTCACTTCCTGTTTCGACATGACGTCCATTCCTTTAGTCGGCTCGTCCAGCAATAAAATATCCGGTTTATGCAGCAATAATTTCGCAAGCGCGGCCTTCTGCTGTTCTCCGCCACTTAAGTCAAACGGATTTCTCTCTGATAAATGTTCGATATGCAACTGTTTCATCATACTTGATACAGTCGATTCCCTCTGTTCTTTCGGCAATTTCTGCACAGGAACCGCATGGATTAGCTCTTCTTTCATGGTCGAGTGCATGAATAAAGCTTGAGGGTTTTGCGGCAATAAGACGATATTCCCTTTCCACTTGCCTGGTGCGACGTCATCTATCCATACTTTACCTGCATATGGCTTATGCAGTCCGGCGAGTACCTTCAGTAACGAAGACTTACCGACTCCATTGCCACCGACAATCGTGAAGATTTCACCTCGATGTACGGTGAACGTCATATCGGCAAGTAGATCATCACTCTTCCGATTGTATCGGAAATATAAATCTTTCACCGTGATGAGCGGTGGGTGCTTTTTTTTCATCGGATCTGTCGGTAGAACGGCCGGTGGATAGTGCCGAATGAAATCCATTCCATCACGCACCGTAATCGGCGTCTCGTTACGGAATCCGAGCTTATAATAGACACGCATCGCCGTAGTAAGTGCGTCCAGCATCGGATTTTCAAGCAAGGAGTTTCCAATCGATTTCGGTGTCGTATCATATAGAAGCGAGCCGTTTTCCATGTACATTACTCTGTCGCACACCGGTAATAACTCTTCCAGCCGATGCTCAACAATTAAAATCGTCATGCCAAGTTCGCGATTGATTTTCTCAAGAAGTGACAGAAACTCAGACGCCGCAATGGGATCGAGTTGGGAAGTTGGTTCGTCAAGCAATAAAATATCCGGCTCCATCGCAAGCACTGCCGCAAGATTGACAAGTTGTTTCTGCCCCCCTGATAAATCGCTAATACTATCATGCAGCCAGTTTTGAATACCGAAGAAACTGGCGACTTCCGCGATTTTTCGCTGCATGTCTTCCGACGAGACGCCCATATTCTCGAGACCGAATGCCAACTCCTGCCATACTTTCTCCATGACCATTTGTTCATCTGGATTTTGCATCATGTAGCCAATCGCAGTCGCCGTAGTCGACGCTGGAAGTTCATCGATTTTTTTACCATTGAAGTACACCGTCCCACTTAGTTTACCGTTCGGCCGCATTTCACGCTTCAACATTTTCAATAACGTAGACTTTCCTGAACCGGTAGGACCGAAAAGTGTCACGAATTCTCCGCGCTTAATCCAAAAGGAAATGTCTTGCAACACATGATGTTCTTCATAACGGAAGTTCAGATTTTCGACTGTAAGTATCGCCATTTGACACTCTCCTTCGCTTCGTAGATAAACGGTAAGAACATGAGCAAACCGATGATGACATAATGCCCTGCACCTAGTGTCTGTTCACTGATCTTCGGATAATATTGCGTCTGGTGCTGCGAGAAGTACCCGATATAATAGAGTAGAAATAACACAAGTCCAATCGTCAATATTCCGTCCCGTTTCGTGAACCGCATCATCCTGTACTGCGTTCTCGCTTTCGTCATGCCATATCCGCGTGCCTTCATGACATCTGGCTTCACGAAGACAAATTCCGCTGTCTGTATGAGCGTCTGGCGCCACAGTGCGAATGCGCGGCGGAATTTTTCCACTCTGCTGTTTACTTTGTAATAGCCGATTCCGCATTGTGCCATTTGCTTTTCATGCCATTTCGTTTTGAATAACGGAATGAAACGCCATAGCATGGAAATGAGGATGCCGAGGTTAGCGGACACTCGTGTTAGTACGGCAAGCACTTTATTCGTCGTAAATATTTCGAAATAGCTCTTCACCCAAAAACACGTGGCGACAACAGCCCCTGCTAGGACAAGTCCTTTCGTCACCGCTTCAAACGTCACCGCGTGGTCATTAAGGAAAAACAATGGGGTGAAACCGTTATGTACATACGATGGATAGGCTGCGGCAATTAGCAGAAAGACGAAAAAGTAATAGACCACGTCTTTACTTGCGGTCCGAATTCCGTGCAGCATGAAGAAGTACAGAATGCCACCGATCAGAGCAAGCGCCACGATGATCGGATGAAAAGAGCTGAACATCGTGACAACAACGACTGTAACGTAGACAAGTAGCAATATAGGGTGAAAGTTTGAGAATGCGCTCATCTAGATTCCTACTTTCTATGATTTTCGTATATAACCATCTACATCTCTACCTAGATCACACGTATAATGGAACTCCACTTCATCGCCGTCTTGCAGTTCGTATTGACTAACACCACGGCTCGGGAATTCGCCGTTCACTTTATACATCCAGCCACTTAACGGACCGCAATTAAACTCATATAAATAGTTAATGCCTTGGACGTAAATACTGTTGTATATATTGTAGTCGGCTCCTTGGTACTCCATCGGGATGCGGTGATGACGTGTTGCGCGGTCGAGTAAATCAAATGCGGTATCGCCACTACGCAGCACATACTCCGTTTTTTTAAGAATTTCACCGTCCGGTTCCACATATTTCTCGAGACCCGGTTTCAGCTTGTCCATCGCGTCGAGAACGGTGTCACTGCGTATTTCAAGCGTCACCGTCTCCGAGTCTTCCGTAATTTCGTCGATATGGGTCAAGTAATACTCTTCCACGGATTGAATCTTCGTTCCCGTGACGAGCCAGCCGACGATAAAGAGGATGAATCCTACAACTAATAGATCTTTCTTCATTATATCCCTCTAATCTCTTTGACGCCTTCTTTTTTTGATTCTCAATAGCACTACGATGATTAAACCTACTGCAACGATTCCGAGCACCCATGAAATGCGCTGTGCTCGAACGGCATTGTCAATTTGTGTTTTTGATTTCTTGAGGTCTTCATAGTTCAAGACTTTTCCTTGATCATAGGGAGACAATGCGTTGAATCGCTCGAGAATCGCATCGACGTTGTCTTGATCTTTACTTGTCAATTCATTGAATGGATACAGTTGATCGAGTACATCTTCATTGATGCTTTGGATCTCGGCTTCTATTTTCTCCATCTCTTCTTTGTACTTGTATAGCTGAGCCAATTCTTTTTCGAAGTCGCCTTTATTGTCTGCTTGTTCGAACTGATCGATCATCGAAACGACGTCAATATAATGCTCTGTCGTCAAGGGTGTAGGAATCGCGTCTATTTTTTCTACATCTTGTTCGGTACTATTTCGTGGCGCGGTTTGCTCCTGATAGATCGGTGCAATCGCGCCATTGCCTTTCGTATTAATTTCATACGCTTCGCTGAATGCAGGAAGATCGAGTTGGATCGATTGCTTTATTGCTGCTTCCGCGAGCTTATGGAAGTTGTAGACATAGGAACGCTCCTCTATAGGAAAGTTTTCATATGTATCAAGCAATTGCTGCAGCTGTTTGGCATCGGTATGTTCATGGATGTCGTCAATGTCTTCCATCAACTTCAGCATTTGCTGCTTCATCTCTTGCGGGTTTTCAGGACGGAAATCATACATCGTACGGTAACCGTTTTCCAGTCGGTAGAGCGATACAAGTGCATAGAGAACTTGCTCAGAAGCCATCGAGTTCGATTCATCTGGTAAGGAAGACGGATTGTCCGCGTTATATGTTTTGGCGTGGACAAAACCGCCATCTTCCATTTGGTAATCCATAATGAAATCAAGCAAGGAGTTATCGCCTTTTTTAAAGCGTTCGTCTTCATTCGGATGGATACCGAGCGACGTCAGCGCAACGAGTACTTGTGCCGCACTTTCGACGTTGTCGTCATCTTGCGTGCTGAAGCCACCAGTTGATGTTTGCATATCCGATAACTTTTCTAGTGCTTCGTCGACAATCGTGTGAATCGTTTTCGTAACATTCTCACCTATATCTTTTTGTGTATAAGTGAATTCTTCCGTGCTTTGGTAATATGGCGCGAGTGCTTGAATCGCCATGGCGGTCATATCGGTCTCTGCTTCGTCTTGATAGAACGAAAATCCGCCATCTTCCAGTTGCAGTGAGATGATTTCTTTGATGATCTCGATTCTTGTCATATCCGCGTCATCCGGCACTTTATAGCGCATACTGTCAAGTGCAATGAGCCCCCATATCCAGCCGTTGATCCCTTGTGCACCTAACGACGTTTTCAATCCACGGTTATACGTGCCGTCCGCGATTAAGTTACTATCTCCAACCGCCGTCGGGTCACCGCCAACTGCCAATATCGCCAATGAAATCCGGTGCCATTCCGTCGCTTTCATATCGCTGAGCTGATCTTTCGTTTTATAGCGTTCTATCACATTGTTCTTGATGACCGCGAGATACGCCTGGTAATCGTCAGGATAGCCAATACGGCCGAGGCCTATCGGATACCAGTCGCCGTTTGTGTTCCCCGCATGCGCAAGAAACGGCTTGCTCAACAATGGGTCAGACTCTGCAATATTCTCATCTTGTTTTTTCCACGCAATAATTTGTTCAATTGTGTGCAGCAATGATTCTTCTTTTTCAGGTGTCGCGAACGCAACGGACGGCAGGAGTACCGCCGTCATCATTACGACTGTCAATAGCCATGCATAGAAATTTCTCATTCCTTCACTTCTCTTTCCTTACCATTCTTTATCCCAATTCGCATCACTTGTACCAGAACTGTCGTGCCCACCAATATCTTTACCATAATGTAGGGTGTAGCGAACGCGCACCACATCTCCATCAAGGAAATACGCATCCGAGAATCCATAGTTCGGGTAATCGCCATTGACGCTATACATCCAGCCGGAGCCGTTTGCGAAATCGAATTCACTTAGGCTATCTGGTGAGTAGATGTCCCGATTTGAAGTGGTGGACACCTTCTCGACTACTTCCCATAGATCATCAGGAATATGGAGTCCGTTTAGCATGCCTGGCTTACTGACGTCACGCAGATAGAAACTACTGTCGAGGTTTCCAGTTTTGCCGTATTCATATCCATTATTGCGAAGTAGCTGATCCAGAATATAAGAACCTTTTTCGCCTTGGTGTATATCCATCTTCGTCGGCTTGATGAGATAAGGAATACCTAATACGGAAGCTTCCAGACTGATCGTGACTTGTCCGATGACACCGTCTTCTGCTGGTGCTACTGACGTGACCGTGAATGTTTCGGTTACCGTGCGCGCTTCATCGTCCCATACTTTGATCGTGACGTTGTTTTTCCCCGTCTGCAATGTCAGTTTATAACTTGTTTTCGCGCTGTCATCCCATGTGAACGGAATATTCGCCCCATTGACTTGCACTTGAACGTTTTTCCCTCGAATGCGTTCACCCGAAGCGGTTACCGGCCAGACGTTGATCGTCTTAATATCCCCTTTAACTGTGCTACCGGACTTCAAATCGGTCACCAGTTTCGGTGCATCCGGATCGACTTGTGGTTTTTCATTCACATTCGGATCTTTATAGGTGATTGTGTACTGCCGTTCCAATTGTTCGTCTTCGTATTGTCCAACGACTTTGACTGTGTTTGCTCCATTCATCAGCTGCACACTATAATTCGAGCCGTCCGACGATTTTACCAGTTGATCATTTACGGTAATCTTAAGGGGTACATCCACTTCATTCGCAGTAGCTTTCGCGTAGAATGAAAAATCTTCGCTATTTGCTTGTTGGTCTTTTAAGTCTGTTTCCAATGAAATAGCGATTTTTTCTTTCTCATAGATCACGGTGTAGCTCTGTTCCGCTTTTTTTCCATGTAGTTGCGCGGTGAGCTTGAACGTGTTTTCCCCTTCAACTAATGTAGCTGTATACGAACTCCCAGCTAGTGGTTTTAGTTCTTGATGATTACTTACCACTTTCAGCTTCGCATCTTTTTCCCCTTGCGCAGCTGTCGCGGTGAATGTCAGCGTCTCTTCCATCACTGTTTGATCTTTTAAGACCGTCGTGATGATGATATCTTCACTATTTAACGTCACACGGTACAATTGACTGACACGAAGTAGTTTATTATCTGATTGTTTATAGATAACTTGGAATTGAATGTCATTCGTACCTTCAATGAATGTGATTTCGCCTGTGAAGTCATTCAGTTGCTTACCGTTTAACGTCACGTTCATTTCCTGGGGAATGAGAGAATCGTCCAAGTGGTTTACGGTGACGACATATACCGGATCGGTGACTGTTTCGTTATTTTTGATGTTCGTCGTGAAGTAGCGATTTTGTTGATCCGCCACATCGACGATTTCTATGTCTGTATTCGTATTCGGTTTTGTTTTCTCTGGTGCGGGTTTGTTGTTGCCCTCAGCAGATGTATTGGTCTTGTCAGCCGTTTTCGATGAGTTAAGTGGTGCATGGGTAGTTCCTGGTTTGTTGAGTGGTTGATTTTGCGGCTTTTCTTCCGGTTTCTCTTGTGACTTGTCCGTATTTGTCGGTTCTTGTGATTTCGATACATCTTCTGGATTGGCATCACTTTCTATCATCTTATTGGTATCAGTATCGGAAGATTCATCCCCGCCGCCAGCTAATTTCAGCGTAGAAGCCTCTACTTTTTCATTGAAATCAAATGCAGCGGCTTGTTCATTAGAAGTCGTCGCATATGTAATTGTGCTAAATAGCAGTAAGACGACAAGGCTGTAGTAGATATAGTTTTTGTATTTCATGAATGCATTCTTCGTATTTTTCATCCAACTCTTCCTTTCTTCATTATAAAAGGTATACGGTGCGCAATAATATTGAATTCAAAAAGTCCCCACCTCCTGAATGAGATGGGGACCATGTATGTTCAATAATTAAACTGCACAAATTGAATGATACACAAATCACCCTTTACCGGAAGGTGTCATGTTTACATACTTTGGCAAGTCTCCTGACTTTAGGGCTCATTTTCTCCCTATTACAGTGGCCGGACCGCTCAGGATTTTCACCTGATTCCTATTTACTCTTTGCATACTAGACAAAGAACCAAAATACTCTATGTAACTGTTACTAAGCATATAGTTTTTGTAAGGTAAAATCAATAGACGGTGTAACTGGAGTAGGGTTCTGTTTTTAGCGTTTTTATAACTAAAACCTCTTATTTCCAAAGAGGTTGCCATTGATGCGAAAGCTTTTTCAAATCAATGTACATAATAAATGAAATATAGGAAATCATACTTATATATTCAGTTAAAAGATTGCTGTGCCTAGATGTTTTCACTATTATCGCACACCTATATAAAGGAGATAAAAACCATGAAAGTCAGACCATCTGTCAAGCCAATTTGCGAAAATCCCAAACATAAACAAAGTCAAGGTTAATACAGGATGCTCTATGCCAGTCATAAAGAGTATAGGGAACATAAATAGGCGCCTATCCGAAAAATAGAACGTAAAGGGAGATTATCATATGGATAAGAAAAAATATACGGTAGCTGGAACGAATATAGACGAAGTAAAAAAACTTAATGCAGAATCTGGTCTATCCTATAATGAAATGAATGAAGTTCTAACCAAAGAAATTGAACAGAGAAAAAGATCAAATGCTGCTCAGCATAAAAAGTAATTGGCAAAATAAAACTTACCAAGTTTCAAATCGTAATTGGTTTCTCTGAATCTTTTATCACTCTGATAGCTGTGTTCGTTTATGTAGTGGTCAAGGTGCTTTTCCAGCGTTTTTTTACTATATCAAACTGCTACACACACTGCTAATCATATCATTAATAGATTATCATTCAGTAAAAAATCCCCACCTCCTGATAGAGATGGGGACTATGCGTGCTCAATAATTAGACTACACAAATTAAATAATACACATTTCAAACCTTTACCGAAAGACGTCATGCAAACATACTATGGCAAGTTTACATTGGCGTGACCACTCAGGTTTTGAACCTGATTCCTATTTACTTTTCGTTTACTCAACAAAAAATCAAAATACTCTATATAACTGTTACTCAGTATATGAATTTAGCAGGGTAAAATCAATAGATGGTGTGTCTAAATGAGATTCTGTTTTATTGAGATTAGCTAATAAGTAATTCCTTTACACTTTCGCATGTAGAAATACGTCTCTTTCTTAACTTTGTTTCTCCCGTGTTAGTAATCTTCTTCCTAGTGCCCTCATGTAATTAAAAATTCCCGTTGTGACAGCAGCCCGAAGATTTGATGTTTCGACTGCATACGTTTTCCTACTGCTGCTAAAGAAATGATTACTACTTTCCACCAAATACTAGACAACTCCTACTATCTAGTCCCATAAAAACAGGACTGCCCTGCATATATGCAGAACAGTCCCGTAACGGATCTGTTAATAACTCGAGTCTGATACTTCGCCTTTTACGATACTAATACCCGAGCTTGCGCCAATGCGCGTGGCTCCCGCTTCGACTAGCGTATCGAAATCTTCTCCGCTACGCACACCGCCGGACGCTTTGACACCAATATCCGGGCCTACCGTCTTCCGCATAAGGGCCACGTCATGTACCGTCGCCCCGCCTGTCGAGAATCCAGTCGACGTCTTGACGAAATCGGCGCCTGCTTTGACGGATAGCTCGCATGCACGGACGATTTCTTCATCGGTCAACAAGCACGTTTCGATGATGACTTTGACCAATGTACCGTTAGCTGCTTCGACTACCGCACGAATATCCGACTCGACCCATTCGTCATCCCGGTCTTTCAAGGCCCCGATGTTTATGACCATGTCGATTTCTCCTGCTCCGTTCGCCAGTGCATCTTTCGTTTCAAATGCTTTGACTGCAGAGGTAGTCGCGCCAAGCGGGAAACCAATCACCGTACAGACCAACACATCCGTACCTTTCAGCTGCTGTGCGGCATATGAAACCCAACTCGGATTAATACACACTGATTTAAATTGATAGTCTTTTGCTTCTTTTATGAGCGCCGCGACTTGGTCTTTCGTTGCGTCGGCTTTCAATAATGTATGGTCGATCATTTGTGCTTTATTCATTTGCGAACCACTCCTTTGATTATCTCGTAATTTCGTCGTGCACAAGTGTCACAGGCTGTACTTTTGAAGCTGACACACCATAGGCATGATAAATCTTTTCTTTTACGCTTTCGATATCCTCCGTATTGCTGTGAATCGTCACGAGCGATTCGCCCACTTCCACGGAATCACCGATCTTCTTGTGCAGCACCAGCCCGACTGCCAAATCGATTTCGGACTCTTTTGTTGCTCGTCCCGCACCTAGAAGCATCGCGGCCGTACCGATTTCATCCGCGGTAATCGCAGAGACATATCCCGCTTCTTTTGCCGGCACGTCTATTTTGTACTGGGCCCTAGGAAGCTTCGATAGATCGTCAATGACGGATGTGTCGCCACCCTGAGCCTGCAAGAACAGTTTAAATACCTCAAGTGCTTTACCGTTTTGGATAACTTCTTCGAGCATTTTTCGTGCTTCCTCCGTGGAGTCCGCTTTTCCTGCCAAACGAACCATATGGCTGCCGAGCGTCAAGCACAGTTCGTGCAAATCTTCCGGGCCATTGCCTTGCAACGTTTCGACGGCTTCTTTAACTTCGAGTGCATTTCCTATGGCATAACCGAGCGGCTGGTTCATGTCCGAAATTACCGCCATCGTCTGTCGGCCGATCTTGTTTCCGATCTGCACCATTTCACCCGCGAGTTCACGAGCCATGTCGAGGTCTTTCATGAACGCGCCAGTTCCGACTTTTACATCGAGAACAATTGCATCCGATCCCGCCGCAATCTTCTTGCTCATAATTGAGCTTGCGATCAACGGAATGGAACTGACCGTAGCCGTGACATCACGCAGACTGTAAATCTTCTTGTCTGCAGGGGTAATATTGCCGGATTGTCCGATTACCGCAATTTTGTTCGTATTGACAAGATCAAAGAATTCTTTGTCTGTAATTTCGATATGGAAACCGGGAACAGACTCCAGCTTATCAAGTGTTCCGCCCGTATGACCCAATCCACGCCCCGACATTTTGGCTACCGGGATATCGAGTGCAGCAACAAGTGGCGCGAGCACAAGAGTTGTCGTATCGCCAACTCCGCCTGTAGAGTGTTTATCCACCTTAACGCCCTCGATAGCAGACAAATCGACTTGGTCGCCTGACTCCACCATCGCCATTGTGAACTGCGCGGTTTCTTCCAACGTCATCCCTTGAAAATATACCGCCATTTGAAAGGCTGACATTTGGTAATCTGGAATCGAGCCGTCGGTATATCCATTGATGACAAATGAAATTTCTTCGTTTGTCAACGCATGTCCATCTCTTTTTTTCTCAATCATATCTACCATACGCATAGCATCCACCACTCCTGTTTTTAAATTTTCATTTCAATTATAAAAATAGCCCAATGACAGTCGCTGAAAGAACTGACGCCAATGTTGAACCCAAAAGTAATTTCAAACCGTTTTTCGCCACTTCGTCCCCTTGTTTTGAGCTCAACGCTTTGACAGCGCCTGTAATAATCCCAATGGAACTGAAATTCGCAAAACTAACGAGGAACACCGATATCATACCTACCGCTTTCGTTGACAAGCCTGCCGAAATCTCCGTGAAACTCAACATTGCCACAAATTCGTTGGTGACAAGTTTGGTCGCCATGATGCCGCCGGCTTGTACACTGTCCGCCCAAGGCACGCCCATCACAAAGGCTATTGGCGCAAAGATATACCCCAAAATGGTCTGGAAGGAAACGTTGAACAGCATTTCAAAGAGATAATCGATTCCGTTCATCAACGCGATGAAACCGATCAGCATGGCAGCGACAATAACTGCGACTTTAAAACCATCCATGATACTTTCGCTGATCATCTGGAAGAATGACAGCTTCTTCTTCGACTCGATCGTCAGTGTATCTTCTTCTTTCGATAATTCATAAGGATTAATGATGCTAGCAACAATCAGCGCCGACATAATATTGAGCGCAATCGCCACTACGACAAACTGCGGTTCGATGATTTCCATGTATGCACCTACGATGGCGACACTGACTGCACTCATCGCGGAAGTACAAAACGTATACAAACGTCTTTTCGAAATATCATCCATTTGGTCCTTGATAGTTAAAAATACTTCGGACTGCCCGAGAACTGCAGAGGATACGGCTATGTAGTTCTCCATTTTCCCCATGCCATTCAACTTACTCAGTACGATTCCTACATATTTAATGATGAACGGTAAAATCTTGAATTGATTTAATATACCAATCAACACGGAAATGAAAACGATTGGCAATAACACATTCAAGAAGAATACGTATTCCCCTTCATTTTCCAATCCGCCAAACACGAAATTGACGCCCGTTACCCCAAGGTCAACCAGCTTCGAGAATAAAGCCGAAACAAAACCTATGGAGACTACGCCCACTTTTGTATTCAACAAGATAAATGTCAAGACAAGCTGGGTCAGCAGCATAATCACAATCGGTTTATAGCGGATTTTCCTACGGTCCACACTGACAATCAAGCCCACGATTAACACGAGCAACAATCCGGTTATATAAAATACAACGTTCATCATACTTCCTCCCTTGCATGTTGGTTACGCTTACACTTTGCTTCTTGCACACCATTTTCCTTAGGATGCCGTTGCGACCTGACTTTATGTATAGTATATCATAGACTTTGAGCATATGTGCAGAGGAGGTGAAACATTGTTCATTCCGAATAAAAAAAGAATCACGCTTATCAATAAGCGGATTCCCATATGTTTCTATTGGTGAAGCAACAAAGCCTGTGCCGTATACTGATCTGTTATAAAGACGTTCGCATAGCCTCCATTAAGCGCTCCATGGATGGCCTCTACTTTGCGGTTCCCACCAGCAACGAGAATGGATTTTTCTTTTTGCTTTAACTCTTCTAGCCGGATGCCAATCGTCCGGTCATTGACGGTAGTATCACATACTTCGCCTGTACGTTTGAAGAAGCGTGAACAAATATCGCCAATCGCTTCTTGATGGAGTTGCTGTTCTTCTTCTACAGTCAAATAGCCAAGACGGAACAGCAACGATTCGTTGTCGACAGCGCCCACCGTGAACACGGCGATATTCGCTTGTCTCCCGAGTTCAATGAGCCGGTGCATATACCGGTCCGATTCAATCACGACTTTGACTTCAGGTGTGTCGACTAGGACCGGGAGCGGCAAGTAACGGGGGATGGTATGGAAGGCTTCCGCAAATTTGTAAACCGTTTCAGAATCGTATGTATTGACGTCCGACAAGCCGATGCCGCCTTTCAGCTGGATGACCTCGACTCCTTTTACATCTTTTTTCTTCAATTCGTTGGCCACCCGATACATCGTCCGGCCCCATGTCACACCAAGAATATCACCGTCTTTTACGGTTCGATACAAATAGTCCGCCGCTTCTGTGCTAATAGCCTGGATCACATCCCGCTCATCTTCCACTGCCGAGTACGCAATTTTCACTTCTTCGATTTGATATTTGTGCTGCAAGGATTTTGCTAGTTGATTATTATCATGAAATGGATCGATGATGTCGATTTTCACGTAGCCATTTTTTTTCGCTTGCTGTAGGAGCCGAGAAACCGTCGGCCTTGAGACGCCTAATTTTTTTGAAATGGCGAGCTGGGTATAATCAAATTGATAGTAAAGTTTGGCTGCTTCTATGATAAGTTGCTTTTTATCGATCTCCAATGCAAGTCCCCCTTATGTAACGGCCTAATCATGAGTCCGAATCTACATATCCAGGCCGATTATACCACAATCGTAAACCAGCGGAAAGCCGCTCTCACTCTTCTTCCTCGCGAGGCAATTTTTTTACTCACTTAAGTTCAGCATCAGCTTCTTTGGTAATCCGTACACTTTCAGGACTCCGATTAATCCAATGATGACAGGGATAAACAACTACTACCGTTTAATTCCAAAAATACCTCACATCACAACTAACAAAACTCATTCTCTATGATTTGATTCTTATACTCATCAGCTCTGTTTTGGATCAACTTTTATTTTCTTATATCCTTTTACAATATCAAAAACACTTATGATAAACATTATCCAAACAAAGGGATTTGTTAAAGATAAATCGACTCGTGAAATACCCCCTACTAAAGAAAAGATAATAACTAATACAAAGAAATCCGTCAGTAATATAACTTGCCATAGAGGATTGAATCTTGAGACATCCTCTTTTTGAAAGTGATTCATAATGAGGCTGATGAAGGAAATCAATAGTATGAGTCCAATAAGTATTGATTGGGGTATATATATAAAAGAAACCAACTTTGGGAAGGAATCATAAATCAGTAATAATGTTAGTACTACTAGTGCTATAATGCCCCAAAAGTGACGTCTCCGTAAAAATTATAGGATCAAATAGCAAACTACAACAGTAAAGACCGTGATTAACTTCAGCATCTTTAGCATTCATATACGCACCAAACAACAAAGCCCCTCATTCATGTCCATTCATGACACAAACAAGGGGCTTATTTTTGTGAAAATCACTTCTCATCTTCCTCATCACACGGCGGCTTCCTAACAATCGTCTTCCCACTCGAATACAACCCGCTTGCCGACAGTCCCATAATTAATCCGCCTAGTATCCCCGACTTCCAATCATGCGGAAACAAGTAGAAGATCCCGCCACCGATGCCTAGTAGTAAAGAAAAGATCGGAATCAGTTTCTTTGGCAATCCATACATTTTTAAAATTTCTGTTAATCCGATAATAACGGGTATCAGTACAATATCTGAAACTTCCAATGCGTGTCCCTCCTCTTTTTCTATTCTATTCAGACTGTATGCAAGATGAATCGGCGTTTTGCATACAGTGTAGAAGAAAGATTGCTGAAAGGAGATGCCTATGGTCACTGGATTGCTCATTATTTTAGGATTGGTGTTAGTGCTGCCATTTACGATCCCTCGCATTGAACGTAATTTGGAATTGTTTTTATTCGTCATGGGTTGTGCTGCGGCATTTGTTAGCGGAGTGTTTCAGTGGGAGTTGTGGAATAAGGCGTTACACGATCCTTTGCATATTACGTTTGCGGTCCTTGTAGCAGGAATCGTGTTTCGCTGGATACGACATCCATTTGAGAAAGCAGTATTATCAGGGAGCAGAATCATTCCATTCCGCTTATACTTAGCGCTAATTATTATGGGATTAGGCTTAATTTCCAGTATTATCACTGCGATCATTGCGGCGCTAGTCCTCGTAGCTATCGCGTCCGTCTTGCAAATGGACCGAATATCAGAAATCCGCTTCGTGATCTTAGCTTGTTACGCAATCGGCCTGGGCGCGGTGTTGACACCGATCGGGGAGCCGCTTTCGACGATTGCGACGAATAAACTGGATGAAGACTTTTATTACTTAATGAACTTGCTTGGGACAGATATTCTAGCCGGTGTATTCGTCTTCGGACTGCTCGCATTCTTCCTAATTCGCCCACGCAACCGCCCGCGGTACCGTTCTTCCGGACAAGCGGCAGAGTCATACATAAGTATTTTCGGGCGCGGAGTGAAAGTGTATATATTTGTGTTGGCATTAACATTGCTTGGCGCAGGATTTGAGCCATTGATTACACTGTATTTACTCGATCTTCATCCATTGACACTTTACTGGATCAATATGATTTCAGCTGTACTCGACAACGCGACGCTCGCTGCTGCGGAAATCAGTCCCGCGATGGACGAATCCACGATACAAGCGCTGCTACTCGGTTTACTTATTAGTGGCGGGATGTTGATTCCGGGTAATATCCCCAATATCATTGCGGCAGGTAAGCTCAATATTCGCAGTGGCGAATGGGCACGGGTCGGTGTACCGCTTGGATTGCTCGCGATGGTCGTCTATTTTGTTATTTTACTTAGCAGACAATGAAAAAAGACCGCGTTGTGAAGTGCACCCCAAGAGTTAGATTGCGACTCTAACTTTAGGGGTACCTCAGCTGGCGGTCTTTTCGTGTTACTCGATTACTTTCACCCAGACTCTATACTTTTTGTCATCCGTCTGAACCAATTTAGTATTAGGACTCGGTGCGTTATTCTTCTTTGTGAAACCCGCTTCAAACGAAGGTGTTTTGATACTCTCCCCTATGTTCTCTTCGGAAGGCATGCCGATTCCAATCGCATCCGTTACCGTCCATGTATCATCTTTCTCTTTGTTCAACTTTGCGACAAATATTTCTTCCGTTTCATCCAATAACCCTTTATAGACAGTGATTACCTTATCATTATCGATTTCCACTGTCCGGTACAATTTCACGACTTCCGCAAACCCTTCTTCAGCATGAAGCTGTTCGATTGCCTCTTGTGGCGTATTCGATGTACTGTTCTTATTTGCGGTCTGACAACCTGCCAGTACAACTGCCAAAAACGTAATATAAAATAGTTTTCGAAGCATGAGATCCTCTCCTTATCTATTTTATTGAATACCCTATTGTCGGCTATATTCAATCCTCATTTTCTTATCTACATTAAAAAATACGTTCTTTCTTTTCTTCTATTATCTTGAAGTGTACATCGGATGTTGAGCCGCTATAGATACGATCCGGCACGTCCGAGACGTCCAAAATTTCATTGAGCTCAATGAATTCTGTCCGATTTCCTTCAATTGTCATCTTATAGGGACCTGCTATATTCATCAGTGATACCATTTTCATTTCATCTTGGCCAAACCCAGTGTCCAAGAACTCCAGCTCGAACGATACGGGTTTTTTGCTGTGATTTTTCAAAGTCAACTGGCAGTCTCCATTCATCCGTTCATTATCGTCCAACGTATCAAATGCGCACTTGCCTTTCTGGTCATAGGAAATCGCTCCAATACCGCTCGCTAATGTTTCTTGATATGCCGTAATGAGATATACCGGGATCAGTGCATACAGGAAGAGCACAAGCACAGCTAACACAACATAAAATTTCTTCAATCCGTAAATCAGCAGCGCCATCGCGATCAGGAATAAAAGAGTGCCTACTAGTCCTTTCCAAACGAGTCTGTCATCGGCTTGAATGGGAAACGACATGAATGTCACGGTAGCTCCGATTAACGGATTATTTGGGTAGGGGAAAAATAAAAACATGCAAACGGCAAGAAGTACCACGGCGCTTATAAGTGCGGTTCTATTTTTTATCACGGTGTTTCTCCTTCTATTTGAATTGAAATGTTCATCTTCTTACTTCTACTTATTGAGTCTGTCTGCGATCGATTGAAGGATTTCATTCTTACGTTCTTGTAATTTAAGGAATTTCAACGCAAACCATACAGTAAATATTAGGAATGCGATCGGGATGATGTATATGAATACGCTTAAAATAGATAGAAACGAAAAAAACAGATTGTTGTCGTTGTGCATATGTATTTCCTCCTTTCACGACTCATGCTGACTGCTCCTTTTTTGGAAACAGATAAGATACTAATAATATAGCGATTGCGACTCCCCATCCTATGTATACCCATAAATTTAACGTCTTTTCAGGAATCGAATATGCTACTTCCGTGATATACAGAATCAGACGGACAATTTGTGATCCCAAGACAATGATGAGTGCCAAGTATTGCAATACATCGCGGGTGTTTTTCTTTTGTTTCTGCACTTGTACGCCCCCCCACTGCTCAGGATAGCGATTTCTCCATAGACACTACGGCAATCGACGTACCATCCGTTCTATGTAGTACAGATTCTTCACACACGTGATAGCCGATCGATTGATAGAGTGAGATGTTTTTCGGGACATCTGCTCGCACTTTGCATACTATTACTCTCTTCCCTTGTTGCGTCGCATACTCCTCTAAATATCGCAGTATTTTTTTCGCGATGCCTTGACCTTGTCTTTCCGGCACGACAGAGAACCTAGAAAAATAGAGGCTTTCATCTTCTAATCGAAAACGAACCATCGCGACCGGCTCCTCTTCTATATAGCCAATCAACGCCTCTACACCACTTTGCATTTCAGCGGTGATACTTTCGACGGTCTCTTTCAAAGCACTCGTCGGAGGTGTGGCCTGCTCATATTCACGAAACGCGCGAATCATCACGTCACGGATGATAGGAACGTCAGATATGTTCGCTTTTATAATGTTCATAACTGTCCTCATTTCATTTTATATTAATTATGAATAGATAGAAGTGAATGCTGCCATATCTCCATTCTCAAACAGCTCGATCGTTTCATACTCTTTGTCTAAGTGAACTTCATGGAATTGCTGTTCTTGAAAAGTTTTTGATTCACCCTCGTCTTGATTTTTATCATACAGAATGCGCAACGTATCTCCATCGCTTTCTACATCAAAGTTTGTAAAGTCCATGGCGTAATCTTCCTGATTTTCATGAGAGGTGTTAAAATAAATGACCAATTTATCGTCTGACGTGTCGTAAAATAAATACACGCCATTTTCAGCCTGCGCGTGTTGGTAGAATACCTGATCACCCTTATCCAAGTCCTTCATGGTGACTTCCTCGTAAGATAATGTTCGATTCGTGTTACATCCGATCAGTAACGTTGCACAGAGAACCATGACCAAAAGTTGTTTCATCAACTCTCCTCCTGTCTTTGGTGTTTTGAAGAGTGAATAGTACTTTAACTATCTCTAACACTACTATTTCCCATGTTTTCTGTAAAGTGAGTACAAAAAAACACTGCAGGAAAGCAGTGTTTTGGAATGCGAAGAAGAAAGGGATAACTGACTCACTGTTACTATCTTGCATTTAGCTCAGAGAATAGTAGAACGCGACCGTGTATTGAGCGGTTGCAGGCATGAGCGGTAATCACACGTCATAGAGCGCTTACGGACGACGATAGAGCGGATATTAGTAACATTGAGCGATCAAGCATAAGCTATAAGCGCTTGAACGAATGTATGAGCGCATCCACCTGGAATGTTAATCCACGTTGCCCCTATCCTACCGCTCAACGATACTTCACCCAACCACCATCTTGTTTCTCGTCACTCCCACGCTTGCTTAATCGCCCAAGCACAAACGCGCCGGCGACTAGGCCAATCATAGTATTTGTTTTCTTATTGAACACTTGCTTCACCATCAAGTTCATATTTTGCGGACGCTCCGCCAGTCTGCGCATGAAGTACCCGTACCAGTCCTCGCCAAACGGTACGTATGTACAGAAATTATAGCCCTCTTTCGCCAACTGCAACTGCAACTCATGGCGGAAGCCGTACAGCATCTGGAACTCGAATTGATCACGTGAAATATCATGTTCTTTCACAAACTGCTTCACATGATTGATGATGTTATGGTCATGTGTCGCAATCGATGTAAACGCTCCGTGCAATAAGTGTTCTTCAATGATCTTAATATAATTTTCGTCAATATCTTGTTTATCTATATACGCAACGTCCGGTGACTCTTTATACGCACCTTTTACTAGACGGATGCGTGTATCGTTGTATTTTTTCGTATCACCTAACGCCCGGTGAAAATAAGCTTGGATAACGGTTCCGACGTTTTCATAGCCCTTTGCTTTTAATTCGTCTAGTAAACGGAACGTCGGTTCAAGTCGTGAGTGATTTTCCATATCAAAATTAACAAACATTCCTACCTTGTTTGCTCGTTTGACGATTTCTTCTACTTGTTGTTTGCAAAACGCATAATCAATATCGAGGCCGAGCTGTGATGGTTTGATCGAGATGTGCGCATCTACTTGATGTTCTTGGATTGCGTCCACTACCGCTAAGATTTGTTCTTTCGCTTCAATGGCCTCGCTCTTTTCGTACACAAATTCACCCAAATTGTCGATCGTGCATGAAATGCCTGCTAGATTGAGTTCTTTAACACTAGTAATCATTTCTTCGATGTTAGTTCCTGCCACGACTTGTTGGGCCCCTAGTTGAAAGCCGTATTTTTGGGCAGCTTGATTCAGTAGTTGATTTTCAGATAAACCAATAAAGAAATTTCTTAGCATAGTTTCCACCTCATTTGTATATTTCGTATATCGAAATTATAACACTATTCCGTCATGTAAACCTATACATTTGTTCGTTCAGTTATTTTCAAGTTCCTATGAACGGTAGCATTCGGTCTGCTGGACTATTCGGTTTAATGATCTCCTGTAAATCGAGCAAGGGAATCGGGAAATATGGGAAGCCGGCTACGTAAGGTGAAATTTCGTATAGTTGGAAGTAGACCACTAGACTCGTGTCTGCGATGTAGAAATCTTGATCAGGCTTGATTTTAGTGAATGGCTCAAGCACCGGCGTTTTCCATTGCTGAATATGGCGTCTGACATATTCCGATATCCGCTGTACATAAGGACTGCCAGGCTTGAACAGATCTTGTAGATTGTATTGCCTTCCCGTCTTCGTATCGAACGTCAGAGATTTGACGTAGGTCATTCCATGCGCTCCACCAGTGAACGAATAGACAATCAAGTTGATACTGAAGAGATCGCGCTGATTATTTTTGATTTCGTACGTTGCGACCATCTCCACAAGGCTTGGATCATAATAATTATTATCCTCTAGCATTTTATTCATTTCTTTGAACAGTACTTGATTTAGTTTCTGTTGGACTTTTGGATCATCCAGTTGTGTGATGACGGGATAAGATACATCCACTTTTGGCCTTCTATTTGATATGTGATACGTTTGAATAACAGCAGGGTTTTTCATCATTTCATCCTTCCCAAGACATTTGTCTACTATATGCAAGGGACGGACAGAAAGTTTCTCGCTTTTTCCGGGGTCGTATGATAGGATAAACACTGACTGATATAAGGATGTGAAGTAAAATGATCAATATTACATTACCTAAACCGGACGTAACGATCGTTCGCAGAAAACAAGAAATGGGACCGGATGAAACGCCAATTAAGCCAATTTATGGTTTCATCGATTTTCATGATATTCCACGTGATAAAGGCGGCCTTTTGTTGTTCTTCAACCAAAGCGACGAGTTGTTATTCGTAGGAAAAGCAAGAAAATTACGTCCACGTCTGAAAAAGCATTTTGACGATCAAGTGTCTCCATTACGTAATCACCGTGAGGAAGTAGCAAAGATTTCCGCTATTATCATCGATGACCCAATGGAACGCGAAATCTACGAAACATACGTAATCAACACACAGCAAGCTAAATACAACGTAGAAAAAGCATTTTTCAGAGACTGAGCTGTCTGCCTTCGCAGACGGCTTTTATTTTTGGTTAAAAACCATCTGCTCCTCTCGATAACTGGACATCTACCACATCTGCTACATGAATTCTTTCCGTTCCGAATGGATCACGCAGCACAATGGTCATCGTCTGCAAGTCGAGCGCTTCAATCTCCCCTTGATGAAAGCGAACTTCTCCATCATGCCAAGTTTTAATCCATGTCTCACCACGTCTGCGCCAAGCTACTTCAAGTGTCTCTTGCATCGTTTGTAGCTCCCAATCGGTTAACTCAGGCCGTTCAATATACTCATCTTCCCATTGCCAATCGCGTAGTCTCTCGAGGTGTTCAGGCAGCATGAGCGACGTCCACTTCAATTTCCCTCTATCTCGGTTCCTTTCCATCAGATATTCCCCATTTCCTAAGCGTATGTATGTTCGTATTATACAGAACGTACATTCGAAAATCAATGGTAAAAAAGGCCATCGCTTTACATGCGATGGCCAAGTGTTTATTTAGGTAATTCGAATGAACCGACAAACACTTCCAGTTCACGCGCCATTTGATTGGTCTGCGTAGAACGTTCTGAAATTTCTTCTATGCTCGCTGTCGTTTGCTCGGCAGCTGCTGCAATATTATTGGTCATGTCTTCAATATTTTGTACAGCGTGCGTCAAGTGCTCGATCAACTGTACCGCTTCTGTTGATTTCGCAGCTTCTGACGTCATCAAGTTAGAGATATTCTTGATTTCCTTGACAGTTTCTCCAACTGCTACGGAAATATTACTCAATGACTGAGACGTAAGCTTCACTGTTTCAGTACCCTTCGTGATATGTTTCGTATTTTCCGACGTAGAAGTAATGACTTGCTGGATGCGATCCGAAATATCCTTCACCAGCTTCTCTACTTCGAGTACTTCCTGATTCGATTGCTCAGCCAAGTTCCGTACTTCTTCCGCCACTACCGCAAAGCCTTTACCGTGTTCACCTGCACGCGCCGCTTCAATGGATGCGTTCAGTGCAAGTAAATTGGTTTGAGCTGCGATTCCTGCGATGGAACCCGTGATGTTTTGGATCTTCGTCGTAGATTCCACCAAGTTTTGAATCGTATCTCCAACTTGTTGTGAACCATTTCGAATTAATTCCATATCATAGCTAATTTCCTCTGCGCGTTTTGCGCCTTCTAGTGCAATCTTCATCGTTTCATTGGAGTTAACGAGCATCGAATCAGCGCTTTGTTTCGTATTGTTTAAACCACTTGCTAATCCCGTAAGAATACCTGTTGCGTGCTCCGCAGTTGACGTACCTTCCGTAACGGCTGTGACGACTTCTTCGATATTATGTGCAACCATCGTAATCGCTTCACGCATTTCGGAAAGTGATGCAGAAGTTTCCCCTGCGTTTTCGGATAAATGCTGCGATGTCGTATTCATCGTCGCGATCATATCTTGTAGGTTCACCGTCATACGATTCAGCGTACGAGCCAAGTCGCCCACTTCGTCTTGTGATTTCACTTCTGTCGGTTGGACCGCCAAGTTACCATCCGCAATTTCCTTCGCCTGCTCAATTAAGCTCGTGATCGGCTTCGTTTTCCGACGAATCAAGAATCCTGTTCCAATTGAAGCAAGTATCATGGGAATAATACTGATCAAGATACCGTCGCGTACAACATCCCAAGTACGATGTTTGACGATATCGGCATCGAAATCAATTACGCTGACTGCGATGATTTCTTTACTCGCATCCTGGTCTTCGTGTATTGGCGCATAACCCGAAAGCCGCTCTATACCGCCATACTCGTAAGGCTGAGAGTACGTCGAATGTCGATGTTCGAGTAGATCGGCAATCGCTTCTTTGTCTAAATGGAACTGGTCTCCCGGCTTAAATCCACTTGCTTTCAGATTATCGTCGAGGGCAATGATTTTCCCATCCAAATCCAAAATATATTGTGTTTCAAATATATTCTTATGTTCAGTTGTCCAGTTCAATGTCTTCCCAAGTTCATTTTGTGTGTCGACGTCGCCAGCCAATGCCTTTTCCATATCACCAGGTCGAATCAATCCAGTAGTAATATTGGCACAGCCGTACGCCTCAATTCCTGCAGCATCATACAATTTGTCATAAGCAGTCTTATATGTAGCAAGTGATGTAATGATTAACATCACCACCAAGATTCCAGCTATAATAGAACCTAGCTGAAACGTTAACGAATCTTTAACTTTCATCAAACCTTATGCCCACCCTTCCTATTTGGTTTATCTAGTTCATTCGTTGTCTTTATCATACGCTATCAGTCTACAATTAAAAAGAAGAAAATGAAAAACTCTTTAATTTTAAAATAAGGAGTAAGATGTAGGTATTATTATCGTGTCACAACTGTTTTATTTCGTATATAATATTGTATGATGAATAGTATATAAGCATAAAGTTTTTTGAAGGAAAAGGAGGTGTTCTTTTTTGACTGAAGAACAGACAATTTTCAATTTGGTACATTTAATGGATCAAGTGACAAATAAAATGCTGATCCGTTTCCAGCAAGAATCCAAGCTGTCCCTAGGAATCTCCCATATTCTTGTATTGCTAGAGTTACATAACAAAGGTGAACAACGTCCTTCTGATTTGGCTGAGACACTAGGCTTCACGCCCGCTTCATTGACGCACTTGTCGTCAAAGCTCATTAAGAGCGAATTTATTACGTTGCGTAATGATGAAGAAGACCGTCGAACAAAGTATTGGAAAATAACTCCTACAGGCCTAGAGATTTTGGGCGAAGCGCAGAAATGCGGAATAAAAGTGCGTTCGGAGTTCTTTAGTCACTTATCGGAGGCTGAACGAAATAGTTTAGTCCAAATTTACACTAAATTAAATAACACGTTTGTTTGAGAGAAGCTGTTCCGTTGTGGAGCAGCTTTTTTATTGGTAAAGATCGTTGTGAATGCGCTCGTTAGATACGCGCGAGCGCTCTATGGCGTTTGGTGTTCGCTCTATCAACCACCGCGTGCGCTCATACTTTTACCGCAAACGCTCTATAACACGCGCCAGCCGCTCTATCAACCACTGTATCCGCTCATACTTCCACCACGAACGCTCTATAGCACACGCCAGCCGCTCTATCAACATCTCCACCCGCCCATACTCCCACATACAAAAAAAGACTGCCCCATAAATCAGGACAGCCTTACATATTGTATTAACGTAATTTGATAGACCCACCATCTACCATCATCGTTTGACCCGTGATGTAAGAAGCGTCTTCGCTCGCTAGGAATACTGCTGTGCGACCGATATCTTTTTCTGGATCGCCTAGGCGTCCAAGTGGGTTTCTCGCAAGAATAGCTTGATACGATTCCGGATTCTCTTGTCCCCAATGCTCAATGCCTGGTGTTTTGGCAATTGGTGAAATCAGGTTACACGTGATGCCATATTGACCCCATTCATTCGCCGCCACTCTTGTGATCCCGCGGATGGCTTCTTTCGCCGCAGCGTATGAACCTTGGTTCACATCGCCATTTAATCCTGCGCCGGAAGAGAAGTTGATCACGGTTCCTTTTGACTCTTTCAAGTGCGGAAGAGCAGCTTGCATCAAGTAGAGCGTTGGATAGAATCCTGTATTGAACGAGAGATCTATGTCTGCTTGCGTCATCTCTTCAATGGATTTCATACGTGAAGCATGTGCGTTGTTGACTAGGATGTCCAATTTACCAAGTTTCGTTACGACTTGCTCGACAATTGAAGGTAATTCTTTTTGAACAGTTAAGTCCGCTTGAAGAAAGATTGATTGCGGAGAGATTTTCTGTAATTTTTCAATCGCCGCTTCGCCTGCTTCTTTATTCAAGTCAACGATCGCGACGGTCGCACCTTCCTTCGCGAATGCTGTAGCAATGCCTAACCCGATGCCGCCAGCTCCACCTGTGATGATTGCAACTTTTTTGTCTAATTTCATATGTACCATCTCCTTATTGATTATAGTTTAACATTAAATCAATTTTAGTGTACACTAATTAACCTCGACAACGCGCATGCCTATATGAAAATTTCAGTCTGTGGAACTGCCGATGGTTTGCCGAATAAATAACCTTGGAATAGTTGATAACCTTTCGCTTTCAACCATTCAAAATCTTCTACCGCTTCTATTCCCTCCGCTAAAGGAATCGCATCCACCGCCAGTGCTTTTTCAAGAAATTGCCCTGCTATAAGCTGCTTATCAGGATCAGTCGCCACACCTTGCACATACTTAATATCGAGCTTCATGTAGTTCGGTCGAAGGAAAGATAGTACTTCAGCCGTGTTATAACCTTCCCCAACATCATCGAGGGCATACTCGAATCCTTTTGAATGATAGTATTCCAAAATGGTTTTTAAATGGTCCATGTCTTCCACTTTTTCCGACTCCACTACTTCAAAGATTAAACGGTATGGGTCAATTTCCAATTCGTTAGCTAAATTAATCGTCGATCGCAAGCAAAACTCCGGCGAATAGATAGAGGTTGGAATGAAATTAATGAATGCCTTTTGCGTAATATGTTTGGCATGGCGAACTGCTGTTAGACGACACACTCTGTCAAGAGCATATAATCTACCGCGCTCTTTTGCCGCGGAGAAAATTTCATTCGGATAAATCACTCTACCGTCTTTATGATAGAAACGCGCGAGCAATTCGTAAGCATAAATCTCAAGGTCGGGTGTAACAATAGGCTGATAATGGCTCGTCAATTGTTCATCTTGAATGACTTGATCTATCCACTGCATTTCGACTACGTGCAGGACTTCTGAGAGCGGTCGCCAGTCGGTTTGGTCGAGACGAAATTGAATAGTATCCATTTCTACTGCATGATCGACGCAAAAGTCGTATAATTCTTTTATCCCTTGTTCTTTCACATGAAATGTTTGATCTTCCTGGTTCATCAGCATATGAGCTCGTTTCAAATGATCTTCTATTGATTCGAACAGTGCTGTTTGCTTACAATTTTCAAATGAGACTTCATAATCAATCTCACGGACAATGCAACCTTTGCAAGGCATGTATTTCACCCCTTCAGTATTTGATGTGAAAATCATATCATATTTCAGGTGCTTTTCTCACATAGGGGTGTGGAAATATAGTTTTTCTAGTTAAATAGCAGGCCAGTGTTTAGATTACTTTCATTTGTGGAATGACAAGGATATAGAACGTTTACCCGTTTTGACGGAAGTTAGACGTTCAAGTTAGAAACGCACTTATTATGTGGAGGTGACTAGATTGAAGGTGCTCTTGTATATTAGTGCCATAGTCGCCGTTGCGGCTTTAGTGGTTATCGCAATTGCTATTATTAAAACAGCCAAAGCGGTCAAAGAAGCAATGACAGATGTAAAAGAAACGATGAAACGTGTGGAACTGAAAGTGGGCGGCATCACGGATAAAGCCGATCAACTCATGACTCAGACGAACCAAATTGCGGATGATGCGAATGCAAAGCTGCAATCGGTTGACGGATTGGCAGCTTCAGCGAAAGAACTTCGCGAATCCACCCAGTACGTGCAGAACTCTATCGCTAAAATGGCGGATCAAGTATCAGCGCCTCCTGGCAAGTATGCCAAGTTGATGGAGCAAACGACTGCATTGTCTGAAGTAGCATCAAAAATGTACTACAAGATGAAGCAGAATAACGGAGAGAGGTGAACTTGATGGATTGGGTACTAGGAATAGGCGTATTGCTCATCGGCATCGCGCTAATTATTGTCGCAATCGTGTTAATTAAACCACTTGGAAAGTTGACCGAAGTATTGGAAAGCGTCAAGAAGACGACCGATACGCTACCGTCGACGGTAGAAGAAGTTACGGGTCAAACTCAGCAAATTCTTCATACGACGAATGATACGATTAGTAATGTAAACAAGCAGATTTATGAAGTAACACCGGTCTTCCAGATCGTTGGGGATGTCGGCGAAGCTTCACGTGAAGTGACAACTGCCGCACTCGATACGACGATTCGTTTTAAGGATCGTGTAGGGAATGCGAGTGAGTTTGTTCGCGAGAAAGAGTATAAAGGGTTGTATGGAGTCGCTACGTTGGCATTTTATTTAATGCAACAACGTAAAGAGCTGAAGAAGATGCGACCATAAGTGGAAGAGCTGTTCAGAGGGTCTTGTAGAGACTTTGTGAATGGCTCTTTTTCTATGATAAAAGGAAAAATCGTTGATTGACGTACTAGGCGGACGCTTTACTACATGGGAGTTGCCATCCGAAACAAAGAACAACTACGTAACGGCACATAAATCTTATACTGCAATTGCCACCGTTCATTCAATTCAATCGTTATTTTTTAATTAATTTTATATTATCTTGCTTACCTTTGAATTTTATAGTGATTCTATATGCATCGTCCTCATATGTTTCATTATTAACAGTCCCCACTAAAAAGGAAATTGTGTTACCTTCAACGTTCGTCTTCATATCTTCAACATTCCCCGTAATCACGCCATCGTCACCTTCCAATTCAATGTCAATGTTATTTATATCCTCCCGAGATAACTTTAAGTCCTTTAATTCGATTTCAACCCAATTCACCTTTTTTTCCTTGTACAATATTGGATTGTATATGTAGCTTACATTCCAATAATTTCCCTCGCCATAAAAAACTACTTCATCAGAAACTACTTTTTGTGTGGTGGATGCACAAGCCGTTAACACGAGTATAAGAATAATGCTTACTATCCCTTTACACTTCATAATTTAACCCCTTTTTTGAAAAGGTTTATTTCCTACTCCCACTTTTTCCCCTTACACTAACCGTCTTATTCACATGATTGAGAAGTAGTCTCTACTATTAGAATCCAAGTGTAAAAGCAAGAACTAGAAAAATCACTATACCTACACTTCGGGTGATCCATCCATTTATAGTCCAGTTCCCTCTATGAGGATCCATTCTGCTCCAAATCATAAAAGCAATTATTAAAAAAGAAATAAACAATACCAAAGACGGCATTGAGTAGAAAACTTAAGAGAAACGATTTCCCTCTGCCTACAGATTCTTTCGCTAACGCCATATGAAGACCTCCATTAATTATTAATTCCTAACATTATAACACCCGTCATTAGTTTGATAATAAAATTTCTACTTTTTAAAATCGTGTACATTAATCTACCTGACATAGTTTTACTATTCATACTCAAAAATTTAACACTCGCCTGAACACCACACCCCAAAACTAAAAAAAGACTGAAGATCAAGCCCGATTGGGATTGATATTCAGTCTTTTTCATCACTTAAAATAACGCGTTTTCTGGTGCTGGTAACTTTTTTTGTAGGCCACCTTGCTCTGCACGATCCTTAGCAGCGCTCACAAATTGCTTGCGCTTCTTAAAGATGTAATAGCCTAACATGGCTGAACCGTAGATGTTACCTAGTTTCTTATTTTGCTCTGATGTGCCCGTGTGGTCTCCTTTTTGTTGAACAGACGAAGACACGTCCACTAATGAAGAGGTTAGTTGGTGTGTAGATTCTCCAAGGTCACCGATTACTTGGAACAATGGAGTCAGATTCTCAATTTTTGTATTGATATCTGCTAATGAATCATTACTGTTTTTAATTAAATTTCCTGTTTCGTCCAATATACCATCAAGTTGTTTCGGAAGCGCTCCTACTGTCTCATCGACGTCGTGTAGGATATTTCCGACTTGTTGTAATACCTTAGCAAAATAGATAGCTAAAATGACGAAGGCGATACCGATGAGTATGACGCCAATTCCAACGAGATCCATTCTCATACCTCATTTCCTTTTACGTATTTTTTAAACTCTTCTTGCCGCGTTGCCATGAATCGTAAACTTGGACACCAAACTCTCCATATTGGATGGCTTGAACGAATTTTTCCGTTCCTGGAAGAGAACCATCCTCTTCAAATTGTCTTGTCCGCTTGTTTATTTCTTCACACAAGTACTGGCTTGAACGTCCGATATTTTCAATAGAAGAAAATAGAGGTGTCGTTGCAGCGAGTTTCACTTGAACATCTGTCGCCAGTTGTTCAGTCTCATTTAAAGTTCCATATAATTGCTCAATGCTCTTGTCGAGCTCTGCCTCTACCCCTTTTACTGTTCCCATAACTGTCAGCAATAAGTTCGAAGACTTGGTTAGTAACAATGAAAGGTAGATGGCGACAATCAATAATGAGATTGCGATTAATAATAAACCAATATACGCCATACACACATCCTCCTCTCTAACAAACTACATACATCTTATCATTCTATACCACTCTCAGTTTTTCTAAAACATTAATCATCCGAAGTTCTGTGATATGAGTGAATGAATTTAATTTTCGTGTGTAGTGAGAGCGAACGGAAACCAATGGTGATCAGGAGATTACTACTTTTTATGTTCAATTTATATAGAACAAGTTCAACCCCTAATATGTAGATAGTGGATACACATTCACAGAATTCATTAGCTATAGTGTATGATCTTTCATCTTCAACGCAAAAAATCCTATGCTCCGTATGAGGGAGCATAGGATTTTTTGTTATTCTTCATGTCGTCCGACACAACGCTCGCATTCGTACATTACAGACTCTTGCTTTTCCTTGAACTGGTTCCCGCATTCCGTACAAATCTTTTCCACCATTTGTCTTTTCTGCTCTGTGTTCTTTTTCATCGTTCATTCCTCCATTCGTTTTATTGTGATTTGCTGTACTGATACAGCAACTTTTCTTAAGACTAATATATAACAGAGTCGTCAGATTTGTCACTCTTTTCAGACGAAATCTGTTATTTTGCGATGGAATCCAAAAGAGCACGACGAATGAAGGTATTATAAAAGATGAAAATAAAAATGGCATGTCAATATCGAGACATACCATTTCTTTCCCGTTTACATCAGCAATCCGTAAACCATTACAGCTGCGATGATGACAAGAGTTATGACAAACACCGTCCATTGCATATTATCCGGCTTTTCTGGTCTACTATCCCATTTCTGCATGAATAAACGCTTCCTTTCTGGTGTTAGTGTCTCATTGATTAGTTTTCCCTTCTGTTTACGAATTAAACACCACTTATTTGTGTATAATTTGAAAAGAAATCTACATGTTTTATTTAAATTCATATATGTTTCAACGCTATTGCAAGATAGCGCAAAGCTTCCTTACTACCTAGATGTTTGATCCACCCTATTTGTTGAAAGTCCTTGCCAACCCAGTAACCGCTTACATTAACAGAAAGTTCCCAATAAAGTCACTACTATTAAAATAAACACACAATTTAGAACTTTCGTATGTTCATTCAGTTTTTTTCATGTTATTATGAGTAAACGTTGACTCAATAACGGAGGTTAAATGATAAGTTATGAAGGTGAAAAAAATGGAAACTCCAAGTGTTCAAGTAGAAGATATCTTAATTGCTAATCAGCTACTGAAAGACATCGTAGCTCATACGCCTTTACAGAAAAATGATCGTCTATCGGAAAAGTATGACTGCCATGTGTATATTAAGCGGGAAGATTTGCAGCATGTCCGTTCCTTTAAATTGCGCGGTGCTTATTATAAGATGAAACGCATCGAAACAGAAGCACGTAAAAAAGGAATTGTCTGTGCGAGTGCAGGAAACCATGCACAAGGCGTAGCGTACGCATGTGCAAAACTGGACATTGATGGCAAGATCTTCATGCCTCAAACAACTCCTAGACAAAAAGTAAATATGGTGAAAATGTTCGGTCGCGATCGTATTGAAATTATTTTAGTCGGAGATACGTTCGATGATTGTTTCGAAAGTGCGGTCGAATTGATGGAAAAAGAAAAGCGTATTTTTATCCATCCATTCAATGACAAGGATATTATCGCCGGACAAGGAACGGTAGCTGTTGAGATCATGAACGATATCGAAGAGCCGATTGATTACGTATTTGCAAGTATCGGTGGTGGTGGATTGATGTCGGGAATCAGCACGTACATTAAAAACTTGTCTCCGCATACGAAAATGATCGGTGCAGAGCCAGCAGGTGCAGCGAGCATGAAGGCTTCTATCGACGCACAAAAGGTCGTACCTCTGGCAACGATCGATAAATTCGTTGATGGCGCCGCTGTCAAATGCGTAGGCAATCTAAATTACGACATTTGCAATAACTATCTCGAAAACACCGTCAGCGTCCCTGAAGGTAAAGTATGTACGGCCATTCTCGATCTATATAATGAACACGCGATCATCGCAGAGCCAGCAGGTGCCCTTCCAATCGCCGCACTCGATTTCTATAAAAATGAAATCAAAGGAAAATGCGTCGTCTGTGTGATCAGTGGTGGAAACAACGATATCGGTAGAATGCAGGAAATCAAAGAGAAGTCGATGATTTACGAAGGCTTGCTGTATTATTTCCTCGTGGACTTCCCACAACGTGCAGGTGCACTACGCCAGTTCCTTGATGGTGTACTTGGACCGGATGATGATATTACGATGTTCGAGTATACGAAGAAGAATAATAAAGAGAGCGGTCCAGGTCTTGTCGGAATTGAGATTAAGCACAAGGAAGACTATAATGGCCTGATTGCACGTATGGAAAATAACGGTTTCCCTTATAAAGAAGTGAACAAGGACAGTACGTTGTTCGGGTTGTTGATTTAATATGAGTACTGCCGTAAGAGTCATCGCGACTTCTTGCGGCAGTTTTTTTGTGGTTACACACATTATAGTGTAGTAATTAGACACCGCTGATTTGCGCTGCTGTGAGTGGTATTTTATTTTGGTTGTGGTTTAAAGTGGTAAAGCAAAACAAGTGATAGCGTACAGTACCCGACTAACAAACGCGTTTGGCGGGAGAGACTAGGCGGCTGCGGGTCTTTGCGACTCTTTGTTGGGACGTTGCTCGATTGGTTGGTGGGTACTGAAGTTAGTAAGTGTCTGCTTTTTGGACCCGCACAGGCACGTGGGGGATTGCCTACAGCCATGAGCCAGCTGGCAAAGTGCCGCCAGTTGTCTCATGGCCACGGCCTACCCCGCAGTTGTGCCTGCGCTGCTAAGTGGTAGTTATTTAGGTTGTGGTTCTAAGGGGAAGAAGATCCGCGACTAAGTAATACTGATTTTGCACTTTTCGAAATAGAAGTATATGAACTGCCTTACACTCGATGCAACGAAGGCGCCTGCTGTGGTAGGCGTAGCGAGGAGACAAAGACAGGCGCACTTTCCTGTCTCTGGCTCCTCGCGAAAGCCATCCACCAGCGCTGTAGTGGGGACAATGGACTTGCCACTTACATTGCCAGCTAAACAATAATCTCCTGATCAAACAAGAAACAGAAAATGCACGTGCAAGAAACACAACCCAACGTCGCTTCTTTCGCACCTACGGATTAAACGTTCAAAACCTCCCCTGCACTCATCTCCACCCGACACGAATCTATTCACACCAACTATGAAAGGTTTCCGACATAAAAAAACTGGGTAATTAATTACTAAAACACATATAAATGGCACATGCTATCTGTACATAAGAAGAACACTTTTTATGAAAACTGCAGAAAAGGCGGTGACTCTGATATGGGCCCCAAACATAGTAAATTCAGTATATCCATACTCTTCATAATTCCCCTGCTCATCTTAGCTAGTCTCACGATTCCTCACTTCACAACGATTCAAAACGGTGCGGATGTCTATCTTCAATCGGAAACGATTACCGAGCAAGATGCAACCGAAAATTATGTCATGCTTCGCTACGACGTTGAAAAAGTACCAAAAGAGCGCATGACTCCTAGTTTAGTGACAGCACTAAAAAAACCCGATGACCTCGGTCAGACACGGGTATTTGGCGTATTAGAACAAAAAGACGGTGTCGCTGAATTGGTCTCGTTGAGCGACAAAAAACCCGCTGAAGGTGTCTATTTAATGGGCTGGTTGGCGCAGACGACTGATCGAGAGTATCGTCAAAACGATCATTACATCGTGAATTTCGGACTGGATCGTGTCTATGTTCCCGAGTTTGGCCACCGCGTTGCGGCAGACAGTGTGCAAGATCGAACGATGACAGCGCATTTTAAAGTACTTGACGGCAATAGCATTTTGCGCGAATTCCAAACTAATTAAAAGAAGCAAAAAGGAAGAGTATGGCTCTCCCTTTTTGCTTCCTTTTGCATTATAAACCTAGTGAGATATATTTTACTTCTAAATATTCATCCATACCTTGATGACCGCCTTCACGTCCAAGGCCACTTTGTTTAAAGCCGCCAAACGGAGCTTGTGGTGCTGACGGCAAGCCATCATTCAAACCTACGATACCATACTCTAATGCTTCACAAATCTGAATACCTCGTGTGATGTTCTCCGTGAAGACGTATGCCGCTAGTCCAAACACTGTATCATTTGCACGCTCAATAACTTCTTCTTGTGTCTCAAACGTCGCAATTGGCAATACCGGACCGAATGTCTCTTCCTCCATACAAAGCATATCATCCGTTACACCTTTTAAGACAGTTGGTTGATAGAATAACCCCTCGATATGTTCACCGCCCGTAACAACTGTTGCCTCTTTAAATTTCGCATCTTGCACATGCTCATCTACTTTATCGATTGCATCCTGATCAATTAACGGACCAATCTCGACGCCTTTTTCTTTGCCGTCGCCGACTTTCAATTTCTTCGTTTTCTCTGCAATGCGCGTTGTGAATTCCTCCGCGATCGATGAATGAACATAAATACGGTTCGCACAGACACACGTTTGTCCGGCATTACGGAATTTCGCTGCGATAACGCCATCTACTGCTTTATCAAGATCCGCGTCTGCCATAATAATCGCGGGTGCCTGTCCGCCGAGTTCCAATGAAATCTTCTTCATCGTATCGGCTGCACCTTTCATCAACGTCTTACCAATTTCAGTAGATCCTGTAAACGTCAGCTTGCGCACACGACCGTCTTCTTGCCACGCCTCTGCAATTTCACTCGCACTGCCCGTTACGATGTTAAGCACACCGTCCGGAATACCCGCTTCTTGTGCAAGCTCTATTAAACGAATCGCAGTTAACGGAGTCTGAGAAGCCGGCTTCATGACGACCGTACAGCCTGCTGCAAGCGCGGGACCAACTTTACGCGCAATCATAGCCGCTGGGAAGTTCCATGGCGTAATCGACGCGATGACGCCGACCGGTTGCTTGTGTACAAACATTCGCTTATTGGATTGCGTAGCTGGAATAGTTTCACCGTAAATCCGCTTGCCTTCTTCTGCAAACCAACTGATGTAGCCATTTGAATAACGCATTTCTCCAAGCGCCTCCGCTAACGGCTTCCCTTGCTCAGTCGTCATCGTTTCGGCTACGCTCTCTTCATTTTTCTCAATCAACGCATGCCATTTCATTAAATACGCACTGCGTTCATACGCCGACAATGCGGCCCAGTCTGAAAAAGCCGCAGAAGCCGCGTCGACCGCTTGCTTTGCTTCCGCTTTGCCGCCTTTAGGCACTGCACCGATTGTCTCACCCGTTGAAGGATTCACTACTTCGATTTGCGGTAAATCCGCGCCAAGTCGTTTTCCGTTAATGATCATTTCAGTTGATTTCATGGTTGACCTCTCCTTTATTTAGCATCATTGACACGTTCGACGGGAATATCCGCCACTATATCATTTAATACCCAACTGGCGAGAATTAAACCTGCGACCGATGGACAAAATGCGTTAGAAGCTGGAGGCATTTGTGCTTTTCGGATCGATGCATCGGCGTTCCCAACCGTTTCAAGGACGTCTTGCCGTACAACAATGGGGCTTTCATCGGAAAACACGACAGGCACACCTTTAGGAATTCCAAGCTTGCGTAAACGAAGACGCATCACTTTTGCTAGTGGATCCGTATGCGTTTTCGAAATATCTGCAATCCGGAAACGAGTCGGATCTGTTTTATTGGCAGCCCCCATACTCGAGATCACTTTAATACCACGCTCGACACATTGCTGGATCAGATGAATTTTATAGCTGATCGTATCCGATGCATCGATCACATAATCCGGCTTGTACGAGAAGAATTCTTCAGACGTTTCCTCCGTGTAAAACATATGTAGATCGATCACTTCACATTCTGCGTTAATATCCGCAATCCGTTCTTTCATGACGGCGGATTTCGAACGTCCTACCGTTGACAAATATGCGACTAGTTGGCGGTTGATGTTGGTGACATCAATCGTGTCTTTATCGACCAAAATAATGCGTCCAACCCCAGTCCGCGCGCACGCCTCAGCTGCGAATGAACCGACTCCACCTACACCTAAAATCGCCACCGTCTTACCTTTCATTCTTTCTACGCCTTCTTTACCAATCGATAATTCGTTTCTCGAAAATTGATGTAACATCTATACCGCATCCTTTATGATTAATTGTATTCACTCTATCCTAAAACAGTCACCTGCACTCGCGCAACTAACTGAATTTTAGACAATAAAAAACCTTCTCGCTTTAGCAAGAAGGTGAATTGTTGTGAGAAAGTGAAATCCCGACTGTGCCGTCTTTGAATATCGCTTTGAACCCGCTAATAGCAGGTGGGTGTCCTGTATAACTCTTTTGGCGTCCCGATTAAAGGCATGTCATCCAAGCTATAACGTTGAACTCCCGACGATAAGATGTTGGGTCAAAACTAATTTACAAATGACGAACACTTCAGGATTTCTACTAACTTCATCTTATCATAAGTGTTTTTATAATTCAATCTATTTTAACGAAGTCTTTAAAAATAGTTGTTTACTCACTTTTTTACGGGTTCAGCGACTACTTTAATCCCGAGTTCTTTCAACTGTGCATCGTCAACAGAACTTGGTGCTTCTGTTAATAGATCACTTGCACTAGCTGTTTTAGGGAACGCGATCGTGTCACGCAAGTTTGTAGAACCTGCAAGCAACATCACGATACGGTCTAGACCGAACGCGATTCCGCCGTGCGGAGGAGTTCCGTATTCAAACGCATCCAACAAGAATCCAAATTGCTCACGTGCTTGCTCCTCTGTGAAGCCAAGTGCTTTGAACATTGCTTCTTGTACATCACGTTGATAAATACGCAATGATCCGCCACCTAGTTCATAACCGTTCAACACTAAGTCATACGCTTGTGCTTTTACAGTTTCTGGGCTAGTTTTCAATTCTTCCACATCAGCCGGCATAGTGAATGGGTGATGCGCTGCGTAATATCGGCCATCTTCCTCATCGTACTCAAATAACGGCCAGTCCGTTACCCACAGGAAGTTAAACTGAGACTGATCAATCAAGTCTAGTTCTTTTCCAAGCTTCAGACGTAAGGCGCCTAATGAATCAGCTACAACAGATTTCTTATCTGCTCCGAATAAGAATAAATCCCCAGGTTCTCCGCCGCCAGCTGCCTTAAGCGCCTCGCCAACTTCTCCGTCAAAGAATTTCGCAATCGGGCCATTGAAGCCGTCTTCTGTCACTTTCAACCACGCCATACCTTTTGCGCCATACACTTTGGCAAACTCGCCAAGTGCATCGATATCTTTACGAGAATACTGATCTGCTGCACCTTTAACGTTGATTAGCTTCACCTGTCCACCCGCTTCAACTGCGCCAGCGAATACTTTGAATGAAGAGTCTTTGACAATCTCAGATACATCTGTCAATTCCATTCCAAAACGAGTGTCCGGCTTGTCTGAACCAAAACGACCTATTGCTTCGTCATATGGAATGCGTTTAAACGGTGTTTCAACATCTACTTGTTTGACGTCTTTCATTACTTTCTTAATCAAACGTTCGTTAAGTTCCAAAATTTCCTCGATCGACATGAAACTCATTTCCATATCGATTTGCGTGAATTCTGGTTGACGGTCTGCACGTAAATCTTCATCGCGGAAACAACGAGCGATTTGGTAGTAACGATCGAAACCGGATACCATTAATAACTGTTTGAACAACTGTGGTGACTGTGGCAATGCGTAGAATTCACCTTCGTGAACACGGCTTGGCACTAAATAGTCACGTGCGCCTTCTGGAGTCGATTTCGTCAGAATCGGTGTTTCCACTTCCAAGAATCCTTCATCATCCAAGAAGTTACGCACCGTTTTCGTAATATCTGAACGCATTTTGAAAACTTTTGCAAGCTCAGGGCGACGCAAGTCTAAGTAACGATACTTCAGACGCGTTTCTTCGCCTACATCCGTTTCGTCTTCGATTGTAAATGGTGGGTTTTTCGCTTCGTTGATGACTTTCACTTCAACAACTTGGACTTCGATTGCACCTGTTGCGATGTTTTTATTCTTCGTACGCTCTTCACGTTCGATGACGAGACCCGTAACTTCGATGACGTATTCGTTACGCAATGTTTCAGCGATTTCGAGTGCTTCTTTTGAGATGTCCGGGTTGAAGACTGTCTGGACGATGCCTGCGCGGTCGCGGACGTCGATGAAGATTAGTCCGCCTAGGTCACGGCGCTTCTGCACCCAGCCTTTGAGCGTAACTTCTTCTCCGATTTGTAGTTCTGATAAGTTCCCACAATAATGTGTGCGTTGCATAGTAGCTACACTACCCTTCTGATGTTTGAGTTTGTATTTTGTAATTAGAAAGTTAAAAGGTGTTACGCTTGGGATTTCCGCTACAGACGGCACGCTTTCCGGGGGCGAGTCCTGGAGCCGCTTCCCTCGCTTTCGCTCAGTCCAGGGTCTCCAGGCCACGCTGATCCCCAGGAGTCGGCCGTCTTCCGCTACAATCCTAATAGGAACTTAGAACAGCCTGTGAATTCATTTAAATTCAAAATCAAGGTCAAGGTCAAGGTCAAGTTCAAATGCAAATACAGTCACCAAGTACCTCTTATTCTAAAAGCAGGGATTGGAGTGCAGAGCGGCGACTCCCGCGGGATAAGCATGAGCCTTGAGACCCCGGACAGATGCCTTAATTTCTGCAAAGTACACAGAAATACGGCAAAGTGAACCCTTCGTTGTTCGCTTGGCTCAAGCCATGCCCGCAGGGAAGCGTCCGCTCGGAACGGAAATCCCCATGACAATTTCCTGTTAACGTTTTACTTCTTCAATTCCCCGATCAATTCTTCAACCGCAACTTTTTTCTGTTCACCGTCCGCCATGTTCTTCAGCTGGACGACGTTTTCGTTCACTTCGTCTTCGCCAATAACGATCACGTGATGCGCTTTTAAGCGGTCGGCGGACTTCATTTGGGCCTTCATCTTACGATCCATATAGTCCATCTCGCTGCGTAAACCGTTCTCGCGTAGTTTGCCAAGAATTTCAAAGCCTTTTTCTCGTGCTGCGTCGCCAAGTGTGACGATGTAGACGTCTAGTGAAGGTTCGTCGGTGAAGGACTTTTCTTCCGCTTCAAGTGCTAGTAATAGGCGCTCGATGCTGAGAGCAAAACCGATACCTGGTGCTGCTGGGCCGCCGATTTCTTCAGCAAGTCCGTTGTACCGTCCGCCACCACATAGTGTTGTGATCGCGCCGAATCCTTTAGACGTGCTCATGATCTCGAATGCAGTGTGATTGTAGTAATCCAGACCACGTACAAGATTCGGATCGTATTCGTACGCGATGCCTGCGATGTCCAAATACTTTTTCACTTTCTCGAAGTACGCGCTTGATTCTTCATTGAGATAATCAGCTAATGAAGGTGCTGTTTTCATCAATGGGTGTTCTCTGTCCACTTTACAGTCCAAAATTCGCAACGGATTTTTCTCCAGACGGTTTTGGCAGTCTGAACAAAATTCCCCAATGTTCGGGCTGAAGTGTGCAATCAGCGCTTCGCGGTGTGCGTCGCGTGATTCTTTGTCGCCAAGTGAATTCAGTACGAGTTTAATATCCGACAAGCCGGTTTTCTTATAAATATTCATTGCCAACTCGATTACCTCTGCATCGATGACTGGATCATCACTGCCGATTGCCTCTACGCCGAACTGGACGAATTGACGGTAACGGCCAGCTTGTTGACGCTCATAGCGGAACATCGGACCTGTGTAGTATAGCTTCACAGGCTGATCTGCATAGCCAAACATTTTGTGCTCGACGAATGAACGCACGACAGGTGCTGTACCTTCCGGACGCAACGTCATCGAGCGATCTCCTCGATCCGTGAATGTGTACATCTCTTTTTGCACGATATCTGTCGTATCACCGACTGTGCGGTGGAATAATTCCGTTTGCTCGAAAATCGGTGTGCGGATTTCCTTGTAATTGTAGACATCACAAATCGAACGAGCGATATTTTCAACGCGCTGCCATTTCCAGGAAACGTCAGGAAGAATATCCTGCGTACCGCGGGGAACTTTAAAATTCATTAGTAAAACTCCTTTCGATCATCTAATAACGGGTGAACTTTCTGAGAACACAAAAAAGCTCCCATCCCTAATAAAACAGGGACGAGAGCTTGTAGCTTCCGCGGTTCCACCCAAATTGACACAAAAGTGCCCACTCGAATCCGGATAACGGCCGGTTCCGTCCACGCCTACTAATTTCAGCATGAATCCTCCGTGGTGTTTTTCGCCTTACGGTACTGTCAGGGAATTTCAGCCAAGTTCCCCGTTCTCTTTCCAGCCTGAAGTAAAGGTATTTTCCACATCATCGGTGTATGAATTAATTCGATTACTATCTATGTTAGTCGTAACCGCTAATACTGTCAACTTGTTTGATGAATTAAGTATGAAGATCAGAACTAGCAGATGCTCATAGAAAACGTACATCCGCTCTATCACAATACATAAGCGCTCTACGACACGTCGCAACCGCTCTATTGCACCAGCTATTCGCTCATAGACTCGCGGCGAGCGCTCTATCACACCCCGCAACCGCTCATTAACCCAAATCCAACCACTCACCTAGACTCAACCATCAACGTCACAGGACCATCATTCGTCAATTGCACGTCCATCATCGCACCAAACTGTCCAGTTTCCACGTGAAGTCCATGACCGCGTAGCTGTTCATTGAAGTATTCCCACAAAGGTTCTGCTACATCGGTTTTCGCCGCCTGGATAAAGCTTGGACGACGTCCTTTTTGTACGTTTCCATACAAAGTAAACTGGGAAACGGACAGAATCGCGCCATCGACTTCTTTAATTGAACGATTCAATTTCCCTTCGTCATCTTCATAAATACGCAAGCCGGCTACCTTATTGGCGATATAGTTGGCATCTTGTTCGGTATCGTCATGCGTGATGCCGACAAGCAACACATAGCCAGTTGAAATAGAGCCTGTAATTTCTCCGCCAACTGTTACGGAAGCATCTTTCGCACGCTGTAATAATACTCGCATGTTCACACCTCCCTATTTAGTTCATAACTCGTTCTACGGAATACACATCTTTGATCTGTTTGATTTTATCAACAGTGCGTTGCAGATGCGTGATATTTTGAATTTTGATTGACATATGGATATGCGCGATATCATCTTTATCTGCTTTGCCACTTACTGCGATTATCGGCGTATTCATATCCGCCACGACCATCATGACTTCATTGAGCAACCCTTGTCGATCGAATGCGGAAATTTCAATATCAACCTGGAATTCTTTGCGAACTTGATCGTCTTGCAATGCCCATTGGACTTCAATGATACGCTCTTGCTGTCCTTGTTCAGACAAAACGTTCGGACAATCGGTACGGTGAACGGAAACGCCTCGGCCACGTGTAATGAATCCAACGATTTCATCGCCTGGTACCGGGTTACAGCACTTCGAAATACGAATCAGCATATTGTCGATGTCTTTGACGATTACACCGGACTCCGTCGATTTCTCTGGCTTTGGTGTTTGAATTTCTGAGACGATTTTATCAATCGTTTCTTTCTTCACGCGTTCTTTGCGCATTCTCTCAGCTAGTCTATTGACTACTTGTTGTGCGGTTATGCCGCCGGAACCAACCGCTGCGTAGAGGTCTTCTTCAGAAGTGAAACTGAATTTATCAATAGCACGCTGCATATTTTCATTACTTAACGCTTCTTTGATATCATACTCTTCTTCTTTCAATTCTCTCTGAATCATCTCGCTACCTTTGTCGATGTTCTCGTCACGCAATTGTTTTTTAAAATATTGGCGAATCTTATTTTTCGCCTGGGATGTATGCGCTAGTTTCAACCAGTCACGGCTTGGACCAAATGACTGTTTCGATGTCAGAATCTCGACGATGTCGCCTGTAGATAACGATGAATCAAGCGGTACGATTTTCCCATTCACTTTAGCGCCGGTCGTCCGGTTACCAATTTCGGAGTGGACGCGATAGGCAAAGTCGATTGGTACCGACCCTTGCGGTAATTCGATGACATCCCCGTCCGGTGTAAATACATAGACCATATCCGAAAATAAATCGAACTTTAATGACTCCATAAACTCCTGTGCATTAGACGATTCATTTTGAATTTCCAATATTTCACGGAACCATGTCAACTTCGAATCAATATCACTGGAAAGCTTTGCGACTTGTTTACCTTCTTTATATGCCCAGTGCGCTGCCACACCAAATTCGGAAATCCGGTGCATTTCTTCCGTTCGAATTTGTACTTCGAGCGGATCTCCTGCGGGTCCAACAACTGTCGTATGAATAGATTGATACAAATTTTGTTTCGGCATCGCAATATAGTCCTTAAATCGTCCGGGCATCGGCTTCCATAATGTATGGATGATTCCAAGTGCCGCATAACAATCTTTAATGCTTTTTACGACAATACGAACCGCCAGTAGATCATAAATTTCATTGAACTCTTTTTTCTGGATGACCATCTTTTGATAAATAGAATACAAATGCTTGGGTCTGCCGTGAATTTCTGCAGCGATTCCCATTTCATCCAGTTCGACGCGCATTTGGTTCATGACGTCTTTCAAATATTGTTCACGTTCTGTCCGCTTTTGCTTCATGAGATTCACGATACGGTAATATTGTTGGGGATTAGAATAACGCAACGCAATATCTTCGAGTTCCCATTTGATCGTGGAAATTCCAAGACGGTGAGCGAGTGGAGAGAAGATTTCTAATGTTTCTTCCGATACACGACGTTGCTTCGCTGCCGGAACATGTTTCAGTGTACGCATATTATGCAGGCGGTCTGCAAGTTTGATTAAAATGACACGGATATCCTGTGCCATCGCGATAAACATTTTGCGGTGGTTTTCCGCTTGCTTTTCTTCATTGGATCTAAATTTCAATTTATCGAGCTTCGTCACACCATCAACGAGCATTGCAACTTCATCACCGAATTCACGGATAATATCTTCGCGGCTAATATCCGTATCCTCCACCACATCATGCAAGAAGCCGGCCGCGACGGTTTCTGGATCCATTTGAAGACCCGCCAAAATGCCTGCGACTTGAATTGGATGGTTAATATACGGTTCACCTGAAGTCCTAAACTGTCCTTCGTGAGACTTTTCAGCCATCACATATGCCCGCTTAATGAATTCGACGTGTTCTTCGTTCATATATTTCGCGACCAAGTCGTATATGTCTTGTTCTGTCAGGTCTTGATTTTTCGCCATTGACTTACCCCTTTCAACCTATTTCGTAAATATTTAGATAATAATTTTTAGTAGTATATGTATAATATCACCTATATGTAAAGCGAATCAAACCCAGTGCCTATATTTATATAGCAAGAATCCTCCGCATTAAGCGAAGGATTCCCCAATCAGTACGTAATTAATGCCTTAATGTTTTCATTCGTCAACTTTTCGCGACCGTTCAAGTACGATAGTTCGATCAAGAATGCACAGCCAGCTACTACGCCGCCTAGTTTTTCGATTAATTCGACTGTTGCGCCGACTGTACCGCCAGTTGCAAGTAAATCATCGACAACGAGTACACGTTGGCCGGGCTTGATAGCATCTTTGTGAATCGTTAATTCATCTTGTCCATACTCTAAGTCATAAAAGACCGAGATCGTTTCGCGTGGTAATTTGCCAGGCTTACGGACCGGTGCAAAACCGATTTCAAGCGCATAGGCAACAGGACATCCGATGATAAAACCGCGCGCTTCTGGCCCCACGATAATATCTACGTCCAATCCCTTCGCATATTCGACAATTTGGTCTGTCGCATATTTATATGCTTCTCCGTTATCCATAATCGTCGTGATGTCTTTAAAGCTGACACCCGGTTTCGGATAATCGTCTACAGTCGTTACAAACTTTTTTAAGTCCACAGTTTTTCCTCCTCAACAGCTTCCGTCTCGCGTAAAGAGTTGAATACCTTCTTTAAGTCCTGATACGGAGCATAAAGCAACAACTCTTCCAGCTTGATTTGCTGTTGGCGTTTTTTATACGATGGCGCTTCTGCCAAATCACGTTTGTCTGCAGAAGTGAGCATCGTCACCTTACCATTCTCTAGTGTAACAAATTCTAGTTCATAAAACACTTTTGTCATGAACTTTATCATATCTTTTTTCCAACCTTTATGTTTGGAAAGCATATCGATTTGATTGTACAGATCAAATGTCTCACGTTTTTTCAAAAAGCTGTAATACCAACCAAATTGTTGGCGATCTGGCATCTTTTCAAAGTACATCGAATCATGCACATGCAGGTGAAGATACACTCGGTTGGCAAACGTCTTTTCCATCACTTGCTTCAACTGTTCTTCAGCCTGTGGCATATCGAGTAATACGATAGCAGAAGACGGATGAAGTTCATCGCGTCCTATCAAAGAAATCGGTATTTCTTTGAAGAATGGCGCGAAATGTTGGACGGCTTCTTCACTAAACGCAATAAACTGTGCTTGATCAGGAATCAGTGGCAACCATCTAGCAGGCTCCCGAATTCCACGGTAATCGAACAACTGCCACTCGTCACATTTCACATCTTCTACAAGTAACTGTGCTTTCTTGTTACCATTCCATTCATTGATCTGCAAATCACCCGTCAAACTAAGCTTACTTTGCGGTGCCATTTCGTCCGCCAATGCTCCCGCTCCGAAAAATATCGCATCTAGACGTTCACTACGATCGCCCATTTCAAGCTTCAAATGATCTTTCGCTGACCCTATTTTACGGACAGAGATCGTGTCGAGTTGCTCTAATAAGAAAACTGGCTTCGGGAATCCCATACCAAACGGCCGGATTTTCTCTAGCGCTTCGATGGAGGCGATATCAATTTCATCTAACGCCAGTGGCACATCGATGGATAAAATGGGCTGTAAATCTTCTTCCGTCAATGTTTCCTTCGCCTGTTCATTCAAATTCGAACGCAATAATTCGACGTCCTCTATTTTCAATGACATCCCGGCAGCCATCGCATGTCCTCCGAAATGTGGCAGAATCGACGCGTTCTTCGACAGTTCCTTATACAAATCAAAGCCTTCAATACTGCGCGCAGAACCTTTCGCAATACCTGTTTCACGATCGAGCGACAAAATGATAGATGGACGGTAGTATTTCTCCGTCAGTCTCGACGATACGATACCGACAACACCCGGATTCCAGCCTTCACCTTCTATGACTAACACGTGAGGCACATGATCGCCATAACGGATTTCCACTTGCTCTTGCGCTTCTTTCGCGATTTCTTTCACTAATTGTTGCCGTTCTTTATTCAAATTATTTAATTCTTCCGCAATTCCTAGTGCTAGCTGCTCATCTTCCGCCTTTAATAAATCGACCGCTGGATCTGCATCGCCAAGTCGGCCCGGTGCATTTAGACGAGGACCGATCGTAAAGCCAATCGTTTCTTCCGATAAAGCGCTCTGCTCATGACCACTCACTTGCATCAGCGCTTTGATGCCAGGACGCTGCGTGCGACGTAATCTGCGAATACCTTCTTTCACCATATAACGATTTTCATCTTCTAACGGAACCAAGTCTGCGATGGTGCCGATCGCTACGAATTCTAGCAAATCGAGCGGTGGTTCCCCAAGTAAAGCAGAAGCGAGTTTGAATGCCACCCCTACACCTGCGAGTTCTCCAAATGGATAATTACCTTCCGGATGACGTGGGTGAATGACCGCATCCGCATCAGGTAGTACGTCACCCATTTCGTGGTGATCAGTTACGATAATTGTCATCCCAAGCGACTTTGCGAATGCGACTTGTTCGACGCCTGAAATTCCGTTGTCTACGGTGATGAGGACTTCTGTGCCTTCTGTATGTAGTTGTTCAAAATAGTCGCTGTTCGGTCCATAGCCATGTTCGAAACGGTTAGGAATAGCGAAGTTCACTTTCGCACCGAGACGTTCGAGCGCTGTCGTCAGCACGGTTACGCTTGTTACGCCGTATAGTGATAGGTAAGCCTTTGAGTTTATCGCCAGCTTTTCCCCCACTTCACACCGTGCGTGAGACTTTCGCCTCACACGGCGTTCCATCGAAAAATTTCAAAACTTTGGTAATCTACATAACTTAACAGAATTCACTTGTTCGTTTGTATGTCTAATCGTCCAATTAGATTATTAGTTGCTGTAGTTCCAGTTTCCTTCGTAGCGTATTTATTTTATTCAGGCTTTGTGAGTTGGTTAGTAATTTTTTATACTTTGAGATTATTTCTTCATCTATTGCATGGATTAAGATGTGGATTTCCTTATCAACGAGACAGAGGTTGTTATATTGGTCAGTACCACCTTGCAACCGTGGTACTTTATGATGACAATGAATCGTCATCGGGTTTAACATTTGCCCAGTTACATGGCATTTTCCTCTTTGTGCACAATATAATGCTATACGGTTATCGTTGAACTCTATACTTCTCTGTGGAATTGGATGCTCCATCAGAAATCGAAGTATACTGATATCAACAGTCGTCAGGTTTTTGTGAATTTCTTCTCTACCTTCTTTTGTATATGCATTTACTGCGTTACGCTTCATCATTGGATTCTTATGTTTAATATATCCAATTGGAAGGAGCGGATCTCGTGATATAAATCTTAATTGTTTGCTCTTCCCGTATTCTTTCTTAATGAAATCAGATGTTATCACACCTGTTTTCTTAATTCGCCTTTTCATACGATGGTCTTTCATACACGCATTTACTTCGTATGCAATGTTCCCCATGTCTTCGGAAATCATTGTGGCGGTACGGAAATATTGATGAAGTCCTATTACAGTTGAGTTGTAGAGTGCTATTTTTCTTGCTTGATCGTTAACACCGCTATCATGTCGAATACCGTTTATGATTTGCTTCAAGTTTTTCTTTGTGCGTTGAACTGCTTTGTCGCACATATGACTTTTCACAACCCATTTTTCACCTTTTGGAATTAACTTCATTTTAAACCCAAGAAATTCAGAATAATCCTTTTTGAGATTCACTATTTTTGATTTGTCTTCGCTTATTTCTAAACCAAGTCGATCTTTCAGCCATTTTTGTACTGCGAAAAATAATCGTTTGGCGTGATTAGGATTACTGCAAAATATTTTGAAATCGTCTGCATATCGAACAATATAACATTCTTTCAGCTTGGATTTCCTGAGCATCCTGTATTTGTAACTTTTATCAGCGTGATTATTTTTCTTTTTATGGTATTGAAGATAATCCTTTTTAGTAGGAATATCCTCCCATTGGCTTTCAATCCAACGGTCAAGTTCATTGAGAACGATATTAGATAGCAAAGGAGATAGGATTCCACCTTGAGGCGTACCTTTGTCATTCTCAATAATTCGACCATTTGGCAACTTGATTTTAGCTTTAAGCATTTTTGAAATAATAGTGAGTAAATTCTTATCTTGAATGCCCATTGCCCACATCTGTTTTAGCAACTTGGAGTGAGACACGTTGTCAAAGAATCCCTTAATGTCTATATCGATTACATATGACATTTTTGAATTCTGCATAAGACGATAACTTTGAGCTATCGCATTCTCTACTGAGCGGTTCGGTCTAAATCCATGACTTCTTCCTGAGAATTTTGCTTCTACTATGGGTTCAAGAATTTGTAATATACATTGTTGGACTATCCTATCCCAGATAGCGGGAATTCCTAAAGGTCTAATTTTTCCATTTGGCTTTGGTATTTCTACTCGTCTAACTGCTTTCGGTTTATAATCTCGCAGTTTGTTTCTAACAAAACCAACAAATTGCTCCTCGGTCAGCTTGGATATATGATCGATTGTTCGACCATCCACACCAGCCGTTTTGCTACCTGTATTTTTCTTAATGTTTCGATACGCCAACTTAATGTTTTCAACTGAACTAATCATGGACATTAAGTTTTTGAAAGAACTGCCATTGTTGCTTTGTTCATGCAACATGTCAAATGTATCTTGCATGTGGTAATACTCTGCGTTTCTAAGCTTGGACTTTTTAACATGTTTAACGATTTGTGAATTTGCCACAGACATCAACCCCTCTCTCAAGTGGTGATTCTTTTAGTCATACTCGAATCTGTGTCTGTTATGCATTTATAAGTCTTTGAAATTTCCGACTAGAGCCTATCCCTCCACCACTTATTATCATGGTTTCAAAGGTACTATGGCTCCACTCTCACGAAAGGTAAATCAGTTTTACTAGGTTACCCCTTTATATACTGAACTGTTTCATAGGCAGGTTAATGCCTCCACATCCTTCGCTTTCCACGTTCCGATTTCTTTATCCTTGCATATATCCTTAGGTTTCTCCTATGGTCCTGTATGCTTGAACTTGCCTGTAACAAGTTATGGGGTTTCATAACGCCAGATTTTTACTCGCCCACACACACGATGGCACTGCCACCTGTTGCATTTCTACAACAACTACGTCTAGACCCGTACATTCGGAGATTCGTCAGTGCTTGTGCAGCACATTCTAACCATAGATACTTTATGGACTCCCGGCATATAGGAAACACCATCCACCTCTGGACAGCTTTCGTGTCAGGTACTTGCTGTGCTTTCCCTAACTTACGGTATCTCTCTGCCGACTTCACCGAGCTTCATACCTTTCTACTATAACCTTAGAAGAGGCATGTCGGAGTATCAGAGTAGGCGTTTCAAGGCGTTACCCCATCATTCCACCTATCAAGAAATCAGTTCTCCTAGGAATTATCCTAGTGTCTAAGCTTTTCACTCAGAAACGTGTCGCACCCGCGTCATAATCTCCAAATATTGTAATTTGTTGCTGTGTATCGATTGCATGTTGGATGCGATCGACAGCTTTTTGCATGTCATGTAATAAAAACGGGTCATGCAAGTTGGACTCGTCCATGTACAAGTACGCGTTTGCTTGTTCGCTTGTGGTGATTCCGCGTGCAACGAGTATTTTCGTCAGCATCGTGGAAAGGTTCAAGTCCTTCGCGAGCTGATTGACGAGTTCTTCGTCTGGCCTATCGATTTGCCATCTCTTTTTGGATTGTATCAATGCTTTCACATCCTCTGTTCTTATTATAGCGAATGTGGATGGAGACTGAAAGGAAACGATATGGGAAGATTGGGAGTGGGATGGCGCCGTTGATCTGCGTTCCAGGCGGACGCTTTCCCATGGGCCCGCGGTGAGCCAACTAGGTCGCAAGCTCCCTTTAGTTGTCTCACCTGTCGGGCTGATCCATCGGTCGCCACCTTCCACTCCGATCACCTACTGTCGTTTTCTTTCTATGTGACGTGAGGGATTGCCTTTCGACATAAGACAACTGATTGGATAATACGTAGCATACTTTTTAGACTAAATAAAGTCCCGTGTTATGTTCATATAAAGAAAAGCACCTACCAAAACCACAACGAGAGCCACTTATTACGGACCCAAGCAAAATACCGTAACACTATCGCATTTCCCCCCTTAACAACGAACAAAAAACCACAGCAAGTCGCATATCACGACCTGCTGTGGTAAGACAAATTTAATATAACTCTTTCGGTGGAATAATCTCCGCCTGAACCAACGGTGGTTCCATCAACGCATCGATACGCTCCTCCATCTCTTGCATCTGCTTACGCTGCGCCGCCAACTCCTCTTCCTTCATATGCAACTTCTTCTCCAACTCCTTCACACGTCGTCCACTTCTATACGACTTATAAATAGCAAAGAAACCACTAATAATCGCACCTAGCAATGCTGAGCCCAGAATAATTAACACAAGTGGGATCATCTCTGTACCAAAGAAGTAATTTACCGGTACAGACTCCACATTAAACACCGCAAACAATGCGATCAACACAGCAAATAATAAACCGACTAAAACAGTCCATTGAAATTTCATATGCATCATTCCTCCATTCAAAAAAAAGCAGGATATACCGAAGTATACCCTGCTCTTTATATAGTTCAAACGTATTACACAACAGGTTCGTCTGAGCCCCATTGTTTTTTCTCTTTTTCTACTTTCATTCCACCATTCTTCGAAATTTGCTTTCTCTTTAGATCGAACCAAAGTTGAGCAGAGATGAAGATGGAAGAATACGTACCTGCCAGCAAACCAATCAATAGAGCGACGGAGAATGGTCGAATTGATTCTGCACCGAGTGCCATCAATGCCACTACGACGAAGATGACTGTCAGAACCGTGTTAACCGAACGGCCAAGTGTCTGTCGCAATGATTTATTGACGATCGCTGCCAACTCGTCGTCAGTACTAATATGCTTCGAGCGATTCAAGTTTTCACGTATTCTGTCGAAGGTGACGATCGTATCGTTGATAGAATAACCGATAATCGTCAGTACCGCCGCAATGAATGTGATATCTACTTCAAGTCGCAAAATACTGAAGATCGCAATCATGAAGAACGCGTCATGCAGTAAACCGAGAATTGCCGCTAGACCCATGCGCCATTCGAAACGGAACGCTACGTAGATGATGATACCTAGAGCAGCAATTGCTAGTGCAGAAATCGCATTGCGTACGAGCTCTTTCCCTACCGTATTGGAAACCGTTGAAACGTTTGGTTCCGCGCCATATTCTTCAGACAACTCTTTTTTAATTTTATTGACTTCTTCTTGTCCGAAGTCTTCTTTATATCGTGCAACCGCAATGTTCTTGTCATCACCTGAAATGACAACGTCGGACGTTGGGTGGCCGATCTCTTCAAGTAGTTTCGTTACTTCCGTTTCATCGAGCTGCTGTTCAGCAAGGATTTCCACGCGTGTACCGCCTGAGAAGTCGATTCCCAAGTTGAGCTTGAAGACACCGAGCATAATGGCCCCGACGAGCAATAAGACGATAGAAAGAGTATAGAAACGTTTTCTTGAATGAACGAAATCAAAACGGTCAAATTTCGTCGTGAGATCAAGTGTTTCATAGCCTTCATCCGCTGAATGCACTTGTTTCTTGTTCAGTCCAAACCAGCTAACTTTATTGTCGAGGTATCCACTGTGAACGAGTAGTCCAAGCAATAGACGAGATCCCCAAACAGCTGTTAGGAAACTAACTAAAATACTAATAATGAGCATGGTCGCGAAACCTTTAACAGAGCTTGTACCATAAATGAACAATACGACTGCTGCAAGGAGTGTCGTGACGTTCGCGTCGAGGATTGCGGTGAACGAAGACTTCGCTCCGGCCGTAAAGGATGTTTTAACCGATTTACCGACACGTAATTCTTCTTTGATCCGCTCATAGGTGATGATATTGGCATCGACTGCCATACCGACCCCGAGCATTAATGCCGCGATACCAGGTAGTGTCAACACACCGTTGATTAATGTGAACACTAGCAAAATCAAAAAGATATAAACAGAGAGTGTGACAACTGCGATAAGCCCTGGCAAACGGTAATAGAGTGCCATAAAGATAAAGACTAAGCTAACACCGATAATTCCAGCAAATATCGTTTTATCCAGTGCTTGTTCACCAAATTGCGCACCGACAGAAGTCGAGTAAATTTCCTCTAAATCAACAGGTAAGGCACCTGCGTTCAAAATACCAGCCAGGTTTTTCGTCTCTTCAATAGTGAAGTTACCTGAGATTTCGACGCTTGAAGAGTTGATCGTTTTAGACACATACGGAGCCGAGATAAAAGCAGGTTCTGGTTTTGCAGCTTCTTCTTTAAAGGAGTTTTCACCTTCGATGAAGTCCAACCAAATAACTAGCATGTTATCGGGCTTCATTGCTGCAATTTCAGATGTAACTTCTCCAAATTTATTTGGATCTTTCATTTCCAATGTAACAACAGGGTTGTTATTTTCATCGAAATTGGCTTTTGCTTTACCTTCTTTCAAATCATTTCCGTCAAGCATCAATTCATCATTCGCATTACGGAATGATAGATTGGCTTGGGTGGATAATAATTCGCGGGCAGTTTCCTGGTCTTCTACCCCGGCAAGCTGAACGCGGATTCGGTTGTTGGATTCGATTTGGATGCTTGGTTCGTTTACACCGAGCACGTCAATACGATTCGTCAACGCACGTGCCGTATCGGCAACCGTTGACTCCGTGATCTTTTGTCCTTCTTTCAATGGCTTCACTTGATACAGAACCTCGAAACCACCCTGTAAGTCAAGGCCTAACTTGACATCTTTTAAAATCGGACTCGTCGTGGAAAATACCGTTGATGCTAAAATAACGATGAGCAGCAAAAACGCGACGATCCTTCCTCTGTTTTTCATATTTCCTTTTCCCCCTCATATACTAGAGCGGCATAGCACCTGTTATGTACTTTCTTCTCTCATTGTACAACATACCAATTATGAAACAGTAGGTTGTCTGTGTCAAATACTTCATGATAGGAATTGCAAATCATTCCGCTTTTTTAGGCGAAAATAACACAGACCATTCTTCTTTACTCAGCTCCAACACGTCTTCACTGTGGCGTTGAGCCTCGGTTTGCGTATGGGTCATGAACTGTGCTGCCGTAATGGTCAATACATCTGAAATCATTTCATAAGAACGCATCGCAGAAATATCTTTTTTTCGCCACTTTTTCTCTACTACATATTTCAGTAAATCTTCCTCCGTAATCTCCGAGTAGCCGTAAAACGTCAATTCTTGCTTTTTACTTTCTAGTGCAGGGAGCAACTGTCTGTATAAGTCTGTCAACTGTTGATCCAATGCCACTTCCCCCCTCGTGTATAGTTCCGGAATAAACTTGATTATATCACATACACTTAACTATATTTGGGTTTAGCCCAAGCATTCTTATTGTATTGGAAAACCTGGCAAATCAGAAGGAGTGGTGTAGGATGTCATCATTTATTCGGGGGACGATTTTTTTGATGGCGGCCGTGTTTTTATCAAAATTACTCGGTTTCGTCTATCGAATTCAATTTATGCGGGTAGCAGGAGAAGAAACGGTCGGGATCTATATGACCGCATACCCGGCATTCATCTTTTTCCTCTCCTTAGTACAGCTTGGTGTACCAATCGCAATCGCGAAGGTGATAGCGGAATTAAAAGCACAAGGCGGCACCGTACAATTGCGACAAGTTATGAGAACCGCCACATTTATCACTATTTTATCTGGCGCAGTTTTCATTCCTGCGTGTATCCTGTTCATTCCTTTTCTAGCCGAGACTTTACTCGGTAATAGCGCAACTTCCACTGCATTATATGTAGCCCTCGCCATCGTACCCATCGCTTCAGTTGGTGGGTTAATCAGAGGATATTTCCAAGGGATTTCACGTATTGAAGAAACCGCATGGGCACAAGTGATTGAGCAAATCTTTCGTATTTTATTGATCACATGGATGCTGCCATACATTCTAGCTCCAGAAGATCCCATGATGAATGCAGCGTACGCGATGGCTGTGACATTCCTCGCCGAAGTCGTGTCGGTACTTTATCTTCTATACAAATACCGTCAACAACAAAAGAAACATCCGAAGCCACAGAAAAATGAACCGCGCTATCCGATGGAGCCCATCCTTGAGGTGGCGCTTCCTTCGTCAGGCAGTCGGCTATTTGGTACTTTCACATGGTTTCTTGAACCCATCATCTTTTTACGCGCACTCTCCATGGCAGGCGTTGGAACGGTAGCGGCCACTTCATTGTATGGAGTCATTTCAGGGGTACTTATTCCGTTATTATTGTTTCCAGCATTCATTCCGTACGCATTATCCGTCGTGCTCGTTCCAGCCGTAAGTGGTGCAGCCGCTTCGAGTAACGTCAAAAAATTGCAAGAACGCATTCATTTAGCATTGCGTTTATCCGCTTTAACTGGTGCATTTGCGGCTACGGTATTTTATATGCACGGCCAAGAACTCGCAGAGAAGTTGTTCCATATTGTAGAAGGTGGCAGCTATATGACGTTGCTCGCACCCATTTTCTTCTTTTATTATATTCAAAGCCCTCTCTATTCCATTTTGCAGGCAACAGGTGATGCGAAAGCCGGCATGATGAACTCCGTTTACGGAGGGATCGCAAAACTTGCGGTGATGTTCATTTTAGCATCGCAACCAGGTCTTCAAGAAACGGGTGCCGTTCTCGCAATCGGTTTCGGTGTACTCGTGACATCTTTCTTGCATATTGCCACACTCCGCCAAAACAAATCGACCGCTACTGGATTTTCGATGTTCGCGATGACCTATATCGTGTTCTTGCTGACCGTCGTCATTCGTCCGATTTTTATTCCAATCGGTTCGCACCATCTATTTATCGAATGTGCCATTACGTCAGGTGTGCTGTTCGCTTTATTATTGCTAACAAGACAAATCAAAACGCAGGATTTCGTCATGTTACGGAATTTAGTTAAACGCTATTAATCCTTTTTCAATTGGACTCTAATTTCGTCTTGTTCATATGAGCAATAGAAAATCGTGCTCAAATCGGTAATATTTTTAGCACGTAACTTTTTTAGCAACCAGTCTTCCGTCTTGCCGATCAATTTTAGATGCTCCGGCTGCATTTCACCGTCGAGCACCAGTCCGACAATGGGCTGGTCACCGTCTTTAGTGAATACAGATAAATTTCCGGAAGATTCGAGATACGCAAACGTCACGTTATGAATCGAACCGACTTGATTCTCTCGTAACTGTTGAAACAAGTCGTCAAGATTATAACGCTGTTTACGCATTTCATCTTCCTGGATCTCTCCATGTCGAATCATCAGCGTTGGATCACCATCGACTAGATCACGAAACTTCTTATTTTTCAATGAAATCATGGAGGATATATATTGAATGACCAGCAATAGGAGAATAGGAAGAATCCCTTTAAAAATGGGTTTATCGGGAGATTCTACAATCATCGCAGCTACTTCCGCCATAATGATAAAGACGACGATATCTATAACGCCCAGTTCACCGACTTCCCGTTTTCCCATAATTCGTAATATCACAAGAAGAAATATATATAAAAACACCGTACGCAATCCGATAATTAGTAACTCATGCACAGCGAATCTGCCTCCTTCACACTTAGTGTGCCGGCAGATCATTTTTCTATACGTGACTAAATAAAAAAGCGGAAATCTATGGATATACCAATAGATCACCGCTTTTACTTATGACGCTGTTGCGACTCTGCCTACCGCTTGCTTGTCAAAACGCAAAACTGTAGTATCAGATACACGCAAGAAAATAGACGTTTCATCTACTGCATCCACAGTACCGTGAATACCACCAATTGTTACTACTTCGTCTCCACGCTTTAAACTATTTTGCATCTCTTTCGCTGCTTTCTGTCTCTTCTGAGCAGGACGAATTAGTAAAAACCACATAATAGCCACCATGATGACTAGTGTGAAAATACCACCGTATTGTTCCATCATTATAGATTTTCCCCCTTCCTAAAGCATCAAATTTTATTATACAAGATTTAAAAGTTTTTTGCATTCGGTTTGTTGAAGCCGTATTGCTCAAAAAACTCTTCGCGGAAATCACCGAGGCGATCTTCACGTATAGCCTGACGTACTTGCTCCATTAAATTCAGCAAGAAGTGCAGGTTATGATAGGACGTCAATCGTATGCCAAATGTTTCACCCGCACGAATTAAATGACGAATATAGGCACGACTATAGTTTTTACACGCATAACAATCACAGTTCGGATCAAGTGGACCAAAATCTCGTTCATACTTCGCATTTTTGACAACTACACGACCTTCACTTGTCATTAACGTACCGTTACGTGCAATCCGTGTCGGCAAGACACAGTCAAACATATCGATACCACGGATTGCACCGTCAATTAATGAGTCTGGAGATCCCACACCCATCAAATAACGCGGCTTATCTTGCGGAAGCAATGGTGTCGTGAAGTCTAACACTTTGTTCATAATACCTTTCGGTTCCCCGACAGACAATCCACCGATTGCGTAGCCTGGGAAATCCATCGATACTAGATCACGTGCACTTTGCTTACGAAGATCTTCAAATTCGCCACCTTGTACGATACCGAATAACCCTTGATCTGTTGGGCGTCCATGTGCTTCAAGACAACGTTCTGCCCATCGTGACGTACGCTCGACACTGGCTTTCATATATTCATGCGTCGCAGGAAATGGAGGACATTCGTCAAACGCCATCATAATATCTGCTCCAAGATCGTTTTGGATCTCCATCGCTTTTTCTGGACTCAAGAACAACTTATCTCCATTAATATGATTACGGAAATGGACGCCTTCTTCTTTAATATCACGGAATTTACTTAAAGAAAACACTTGGAAGCCGCCGGAATCAGTCAAAATGGGACGATCCCAGTTCATGAATTTATGTAATCCACCCGCTTCTTTGACGATTTCATTCCCCGGACGTAACCATAAATGATACGTGTTACTTAAAATAATGCCTGCACCCATTGCCTGCAATTCTTCCGGAGCCATCGTTTTTACCGTAGCTTGTGTTCCGACAGGCATGAAAGCAGGTGTTTCAAATGAACCGTGTGGCGTATGGACAATCCCAAGTCGCGCACCTGTTTGTTTACATGTTTTGATATGTTCGTACGTAATAGCTGCCAATTAACCTCGTTCCTTTCTTTTAGCAGGGCGGATGAACATCGCGTCCCCAAAACTGAAAAAGCGATACTGCTCTTTCACGGCTTCTTCATATGCACGCATGACGTGATCGCGTCCGGCAAATGCCGATAACATCATCAATAGCGTGGATTTCGGCAAGTGGAAATTCGTCACTAAACCGTCAATTGCTTTGAACTCATACCCAGGATAAATGAAAATCGAAGTCCAACCACTTGCTGCGACTACTTCTCCATTATTCTCTGAAGCAATCGTCTCAAGCGTCCGTGTAGACGTCGTACCGACCGCCACTACATTGCCACCATTAGCTTTTGTCTCGCGAACAAGTGACGCCGTTTCTTCGGTCATTACATAATATTCCGCATGCATCGTGTGATCTTCAATTGTATCCACACTAACAGGACGGAATGTACCAAGACCAACATGCAACGTAATAAAAGCAATCTGCACGCCTTTTTCACGCAACGCATCCAGGATTTCATCCGTGAAGTGCAAGCCGGCTGTAGGTGCTGCCGCAGAACCACGCTCTTTTGCGAAAACGGTTTGGTAGCGTGTCTGATCTTCCAACGACTCGGTAATATATGGAGGCAACGGCATCTGTCCGAGCTGATCGAGCAACTCATAGAAAATACCGTCATAGCTAAATTTGAATTCGCGCCCACCTTGTTCACCGAGTGCAGTACATTCAGCCTGCAACAAGCCGTCACCAAACGTCACGATCGTCCCTACTTTTATACGTTTTGAAGGCTTGACCAGCGTTTCCCAGCGGTCGTCACCTGTCTCTTTTAACAATAACACTTCAATCGTCGCACCGGTTTCTTCTTTCGTCCCGATCAAACGCGCCGGCAATACTTTTGTATCGTTCAACACTAGCAAGTCCCCTGCTTCTAGTTCATCCACTAAATCACGGAAATGCTTATGTGTAACGTTACCATTATCTCGTCCCATAACGAGTAAACGGCTCGCTGTGCGATCCAAAAGCGGTGTTTGAGCAATTAAATGTTCGGGTAAATCAAAATCAAAGTCTTCTACTTCCATCACGCTAACTCCTATCTGTCATTCAGGAAGCGGATAGCCGAAATGCTCGTAAGCCTTTTCCGTCGCCATCCGACCTCTTGATGTACGTTGAATAAATCCCATTTGTAATAAATACGGCTCATAGACGTCTTCGATCGTCACTGACTCTTCGCCGATACTCGCAGAGAGCGTATCGATGCCGACTGGCCCCCCACGGAACCGTTCGATCATGCTGTGAAGCAACTGATGGTCGATTTGATCGAGCCCATGATGATCCACCTGTAGCATATCGAGTGCTTCTTGTGCAATTGAAAGCGTAATGATTCCATTGCCGCGCACTTGTGCATAATCGCGCACCCTTCGCAGTAGACGATTCGCAATACGCGGTGTTCCGCGAGAGCGTTTCGCCAGTTCCACAGCTGCCAACGGATCGATGTCCACGCCAAATAAATTTGCGCTTCGAATGACAATCTCCGTTAATGATTCCACTTCATAATACTCAAGTCTAAGTGGTACACCGAAACGGTCACGTAGCGGTGCAGACAATGCCCCTGCACGTGTCGTCGCGCCGATCAATGTAAACGGCGGCAAATCCAGTCGCACAGAACGCGCAGTCGGACCTTTTCCGACCATAATATCGAGACAGAAATCCTCCATCGCTGGATACAGCACTTCTTCAATCGCACGGTTCAGCCGGTGGATTTCATCGATGAAAAGGACATCGCCCGGCTCCAATGAAGATACAACTGCCGCCAAGTCACCCGGACGTTCAATAGCAGGACCGCTCGTCATGCGGACATTAACACCCATTTCATTGCCGATTACCGTAGCGAGCGTCGTCTTTCCAAGCCCAGGAGGACCGTATAACAACACATGATCCAAACTTTCTTCCCGCTTTTTTGCCGCCTCGATAAAGATCGATAAATTATCTTTCGCCTGTTGCTGACCGATATATTGCTGCAACAATTGCGGGCGTAATGATTGTTCAAAACTATCATCAAAATCCGTCGCTTCATTCGTCAGTATACGTTCATCCATTGGAACCACCTCCATCGTATTAGCCTTGTTTCAATAATAATTTTAACGCCAGTCGCATATAGCCTTCTGTATCGAGTTCTTCTTTCTCGAGCTTCGGCTTTACTTTCTTTAGTTCACGGTCAGAATATCCAAGTGCAGTCAACGCAAGCATCGCCTCATCGAGCTCATCACTTTCAGCAAGCGTAAGCAACGTGTCTTCCGAATCCGGTAAATCAATTTCGGTAAACAGGTCGTGAAGTTTGCCTTTTAGATCTAAAATCATTTGACGCGCTGTCTTCTTGCCGACACCTGGAAACTGCACGAGAAACCCTTCATCTTCGCGCTCAATCGCACTCACTACTTGAGAAGGCAAGCCGTTCGCAAGTATTGCGAGCGCGCCTTTAGGACCGATTCCCGAAACGGTAATCAGTTTACGAAACAGTTCACGTTGTTCAAGTGTCTTGAATCCGATCAATAATTGCGTATCTTCACGCACATGCAAATACGTGAACACTTGCTGCACCTCTTCTGTTACGTGGAACGCAAATGGATTCGGTGTCATCACTTGCCAACCAATTCCCGATTGCTCCAGCACTACATATTCAGGTGTCACGCGTGTCACATAGCCTTTTATGTAATCGTACAAAGTATTCTCCCCCTAAAGTATACCTGCTATTATAGCATACGAACGGGTTTTCTAGTTGTTCAACCTCCAGAAACCTACATAAAAAAATGGACACATAAAATTCGTGTCCATTCATCCTACTTATGCTTGAGCAATTGCTTGTTGTTTCTTATGGAATGCGATGAAATTCTGAACGACGGTATCAAGGAATGCGATGGTAGCTTCATCTGTAATATTCCCTTCTTCATCCATTTTCGTGTGAACAGCACCGATATATACTTCGTTGCCTGGCAATAAGATAGGTGCTAGTGCTGGGTTAGAAAGAATTTCACGTAAGTGGATCTGCGCTCTCACAGAACCGAACACGCCCATTGACGCCCCTACGATAAAGCCCGTTTTGCCGTGTAATGTAAAGTCGCCGCCACGTGACAACCAATCCAACGCATTTTTCATTGCGCCAGGAATTGAAAAGTTATATTCCGGTGCTGCGAATAAAACGGCATCCGAATCTTTCACGTCATCTTTAAATGTTTGTACGGCTACAGGTGGTTCACTTTCAATATCAATAGAGAACATTTCTAAATCATTGATGAGAACCGGTGTAATTTCCAATTCTTCTTTATATCGCTCAGCCATGAAATTTACTAACTTTAAATTGTATGAAGTCGAACTCGTACTTCCAATTACTGCTTTTACTCGAATAGTCATTCTGAAGATCTCCCTTGTGTTTTAATATCTGCAAGACTTATCATAGCGCTTGCTCATTTTTATTTCTAATGATTTGCTCGGTTTTTGAACCCTTCGCCACCTTGAAAACGTATACATTATCAAGTAGTTCTACTATGCATGCTAAAGGAGGAAGAATCGAAATGCGCACGATGATTTATGCAAGTTTTGCTATGTCGCTATTACTTGTCGGCTGTAATTCAGCAACAGATACACCGACAGAAGAGGTAAAGCCGCCCGCAGAAACACCAATCGAAGAAACACCTGAAGATACGACGACGTTGCCGGAACGTGAATCTACGATGGATGTTGTACTATCTGTTGAAGGTCAAGACTCCACTATCACGATGGACCTCGTTGAAGGCAGCGATGCTATGTATTCGCTGTACATCGATCCGCAACGTTATACGTTTGAGACCAGTGAAAAAGAAGACAAGCTCATGCCGATTAACGAAGTGCCTGAAGGTTATCCTGAGGTGAATATGACATTTCTATACGTCGAAAATCAAACTCCAGAAAGTGTAAAAGAAGATATGGAGCAGGAATACAGTATGCCGCTCGAGGAAAAATCGATTACTGCGCCAATCAACGCGCTTTCATTACACGGTACTTCAGGAGAAGAATCGGATAGCGAAGTCGTGACGATCTACATGATGGAAGTAGACGGAGGCACATTGCTCATTAAGGAGAACTACTTCCTTGAAGCTCAAGAAGGTCATGGGGCACGATTTGAACAGATGTTGGAGACGCTGGAAGTACGTAAATAACTAGTGAAAAACGCATTCACATACCTATAAGTCCTCATTCGTAAAGGAATGAGGACTTATCTAGTGTATTTGACAGCTTGTTCAATTTACTTGGACATGTAATTTTTATCAATAAATTCTTCACCCATACACAATAAACGCTTTTTTATTCCCTCGATTTCATAATTTCTAGTTGTTTCAGTCATGGCAAATAAAAATGGCGAAATTCCCGGAGTAATTTTAACTTCATCTTCCTCCTATATATTCTAGTTCCGCGTAATTTTTTACATCTTCACCTTCGTCATACCGATCTTTTTTAGTAACGATACTAAGCTTTTTCAAACTTTTTTAGAAAAGTTATTGACTCTCACGTTACGGGGTACTTTAAACTTACTAGTGAAGGGAGCAAAACAAGATGAAAGTGAAAGAAGTTGCTGATTTAGTAGGCATTAGTGTGCGCACACTACACCATTACGATGAAATCGGGTTATTAATTCCCGAAGAAACCACTGATGCTGGGTATCGTATATATTCTGACGAGAATCTCGAGGCCTTGCAGCAAATCTTATTTTTTAGAGAGCTCGGCTTCCCTTTAAAGACAATTAAAGAAATTATCGATAGTCCATCATTTGATCAACAAGAAGCGCTTGAAATGCAACACAGAATGCTTCTAAAAGAAAAGAGCCGGCTTGAACAGATGATCGAGACTATCGAAAAAACTATTCAACATTTGAAAGGAGAAATACACATGTCAAATCAAGAAAAATTCGCAGGCTTTGACTTTAGCCATACCCCATATGAACAAGAAGCAAGAGAAAAGTGGGGCGATAAAGCAGTGGATGAAGCAAATGAAAAAGCAAAAAACATGACTGCCTTCGATCAGGAAAAATTTAACGAAGTTTTTCGTAACCTCGCCGCGATTCGCCATCTCTCCCCTGACTCCAAAGAGGTTCAAGAAAAAATTACCAAGTGGCATCTTTTATTAAACAAAATGGGAGATTACTCTCTTGATGCATTCAAGGGGTTAGGTCAAATGTACGTAGACGACGAACGTTTCACCAAAAACATTGATCAATTTGGTGAAGGCTTAGCGAAATTTATGTGTACTGCTATGAGCGTCTATGTAGAAAGAAATAAAAAGTAATACCACAATAAAGGTTATGGCACCATGCTATAGCCTTTATACTATCTTTTTTACAGTTGAATAAGTCTGTTTCATTTTTTTAAATTTACACAATTACATTCCTACTCTCATAAACGACCCGCTCCATGCCTTAGTAACCCCTTACAAAAATTGTATAACTAAGAGTACAAGTATAATGATTTATCACTTCAAGATTACCTTTGAAAAGACTACGATATTGCAATATGTTTATGTTTGATCCTTTCTAAAACATCAAGATTTAGCGGTTCATCATCATGTATAGATATATTTCGGGAACCAATCAAATTCATTGAGGACTTTGCATGGTTTTCTCCAATCATACGTTCTTCTAGCAAGCACTTGAATGCATTGCAACTAGCCTTAGGAACGCATAATTTACGTTGACTGACACTATGGCATACTATGTCAATGCTCGCTTCATCTGTCTATACCCCGATCACCTTCCTAAAAATCAGAACTCCCACCACACCATATGCTTGATTGATTGCACTGAACAGCGCTACTGTTCGTTTATTATAAGGTGCACGAAAAGTGAACTTTCTGCGCCGATATTCTACCTTTTGACCCCGTATAGTAAATTACCACATATTCTATCCTGTAATAGAATTCACTACACCCCCCTCTATAAGTTTATCTACTAATAGGTCACGTTTATTAAATAAACAATATAATATTTTAATTATATTAATAAAATAAGAAAATTTTAATCTTTCTAAATACTTTATTTTTTCGTTAATCTATTTTTGCAATTCACAGTCATTTGATCTTTTTAATATCTGCCTAAAAATGGAACAATTACCTCATTCATCTGTTTCTTCAAAATCGTAGTAAACAATAATTTTAGTTGCCATAGATTAGCTTTCCATCGAACAATTTCATTTCATAAACTAACAAAATAAAATTCCATCACACCTCTCTTATTTAAGACTATGCGGTTCAGGTTAGTGATTTGCTAACTGCAAAACTCTAGCTACTTCTACCTCTATCTCTAAGTATTCTCACTAGATCATTTAGGCAGATTATTTTATTTATTCATATAATGAGTTAACAAAAAAGTTTCGTAAAATTACTTTGCATTTTTTGTCGAATAACACTATCATGTATAAGGGCCAAAAACCTACCGACCGATAAGTACATATGCAAAGGTCTACCAATACGTTATAAATACACACAATAAATGTAAGAGGAGGGAGTTATGTGAGTTTAGCATCGATCGGTGTACCTGGATTAATAATTATCTTAGTCATTATTTTAATTTTATTCGGACCGCGAAAATTGCCGGAAATTGGTTCAGCTGTCGGTAAAACACTAGCAGAATTTAAAAAGGCAACAAAAGGTATTTTAGAAGAAGATGACAAGGACAAGAAAACTGAATTAGAAAAGTCTGAGTCAACAAAGTAAGGAAACCGTGCGATTCAACCTGCCTCGGCAAAAATCGACACATTTAATGACAAATGTGAAGGAGGAACTAAACTATGACGAACAATAAAAATTCCAATCAAGATACTCAAGATTTAGGTCGAAGAAAGTTTTTGAAGAGCGGCGGTCTTGTCGCTGGTGGGCTTTTAGGTGGCTCTCTCTTTGGCGGTTTGCTAACGAGTCAGTTCCAAAAAGGTACGAAGGAAGAAACGGCATCACAGGTAAATAAACCCGTCTCGTTTGATGCACGTACATTTTTCAGTCGGAATGAAGACTTTGCGTTGCTATCTGCTGCAACTGAAAGAATCTATCCAGAGAATAAAAACGGAATGGGTGCAATTGAACTAGGCGTACCGTATTTCATTGACCGCCAATGCGCAAGCAACTGGGGAAGAAATGGGAATGACTACATGCACGGTCCTTTCCCATCGGTTGTAAAAACTGACGTTTACCAAGAAGAAAAACGTCAAAAAGATGAAGTCATCACATCATCTACTGTTGTGAAATTACCAGCTGGCACAGCTAACTATCAAACAAAAATGACGAGAGGCACATTTTTCCTTGAAGGGCTCAACGCAATGGAGCAAACTTCACAAGATAAATTTGGTGAGCGGTTTGTTAATCTAGAACCCGAACAACAAGATGAAATTTTACAAATGTTTGAAAAAGGTGAAGTGGAGTTCAGTGGTGTAGATTCCTCAGACTTCTTTAGCTTGTTGCGTCAAACAACAATCGAAGGCGTCTATGCAGATCCTGTTTACGGTGGAAATCGTAATATGGAAGCTTGGAGAATGAAAGAATACCCTGGGCCAATCATGAGCTTTTTAGATAAAATCGAAGAAGAAGAGTTTATTGTAATGGAGCCTTCAAGTTTACGTAATTACCAAGGGCTTTAATTGAGGAGGACGCATAAATGGCTAAAAAATTAGATAAAGTAGACGTTGTAGTCGTTGGAAGTGGTTGGGCTGGCGGTATCGTTTCAGCTGAGCTTTCCAAAGCAGGCTATCAAGTCGTCATGTTGGAACGTGGTAAAGATCAAACACGTTCAGATTTTATAGGTGTTAAAGATGAACTACGTTATACAAATAGACATGAAATGATTGAAAAATTAACAGGTGATACAATTACGTCTCGTGTTTCAATAGGCGATGCTGCATTACCTGTACGTTTGCAAAAAGATATGAATACGGGAACGGACCTTGGAGGCGGAAGTATGCACTGGGCAGGCTCCGTGTACCGCTGGCGTTCATATGACTTCGAAATTCGTTCAAAAACAATCGAACGTTATGGGGAAAGTAAAATTCCTGAAGGCATGCAAATCCGTGACTGGGGCATTACTTATGATGAACTAGAACCTTATTACGCTAAATGGGAACAAACAGCTGGGATTTCAGGAGAACCCGATCCACTTGGAGACAAGAGATCAAATGAGTATCCAAACCCACCTATGTTAGCTTCACCTGCAATTAAGTTGTTTAAAGAATCAGCGAAAGAAATCGGCTTACACCCTTATCAAATGGCTTCTGGAAACATGTCACAAACATATACGAATCCTGATGGGGAAACATTGAACCAATGTATGTTCTGTTCATTCTGTACGATGTACGGCTGTGACTTCGGTTCAAAATCAGATCCTCTTGCAACAGTTATTCCAACTGCTCGCAAAACAGGAAATTGTGAAATCAGAACGAACTCACTCGTCCGAAGAGTTATACATAAAGACGGTAAAGCGACGGGCGTTTTATACACGGATACAAGAACAGGTCAAGAATTCGAACAACCAGCTGATGTTGTAGTACTTGCAGCATTCACATTCTCAAATAACCGCTTGCTTATGCTATCGGATATCGGTGAAATCTATAACCCAGAAACTAGAAAAGGAACGATTGGCCGTAACTTTACAGGACAATTCAACAGTACGTTCCTAGGAGCAACAGGATTCTTTAATGACAAGAAATTCAACTACTACATGGGTGCTGGTGGATTAGGTGGCGCTGTAAGTGATTATGACGCCGATCTATTTGACCACACAGATTTAGACTTTATTCACGGTGGTGGAATCGAACTTCGTCAATACGGAGATGGAGCGATTAAGAATAACTTTGTCCCTAAAGGTACACCAACATGGGGTGAAGAATTTAAAGAGAAATCACTCTTCTACGCTTTCCGTACGTTAACAGTTTGGTACTCAGCAGCAGTTATGCCTTGGTGGCACAACTATATGGACTTAGACCCTACGTATAAAGATGAGTTTGGAGATCCATTATTACGTATTACCAATAAATTAACAGAACAAGATAAGAACATCGCGAAATTCGGTATTGAAAAATGTACTGAAATCGTAGAAGCAATGGGTGCGGATATTATTGATCAGGACGAATTACCAGACCAATTTAACCACGGTTACGACGGTATGCACTATATCGGTGGCGTAGCTATGGGTGAAGATCCGGAAACGTCTGCGGTAAATAACTACTTGCAACTATGGGAAATGGAAAACTTATTCGTCGTTGGCGGATCTGCCCTACCCCACTTCAGTAGTCACCACCCTACACCAACAATCGGTGCACTTTCATACCGTGCAGCTGAAGGTATTGAAAAATACTTAAAAGAAAACGGCGGTCTCTTAACGAAACCAAAATCTTCTAGCGTCAAAGCATAATAGATATAACCCACCCCTCACTTGGCAATATAAAAGTGAGGGGTTATTGTTTTCCCTGAACATTTGATCATTCTTCTAGCGGTCACACCGCAACGACAGGTTCACGTACTACCCTGACATCATAGAACGATACTTTATTGCTAATAACGTATCCGGGTTGTCCGTCGCGATGTGAATGCGCTTCCTTGAATGCATCGCTTTTCGTCCACGCCTCAAATGCTTCTTTTGATTCCCAACGCGTGCTGATCGTCACTTCATCATAGTCTGGCAAATTATCCGTGAACAATACTTCTAGTCCTAGAAACCCTTCCATCTGTTCCACTTTTCCTTCTTTATCAAAACGCGTAACCAATTCATGTCCACGGTCTTTTATAATCTTATTTGTGTTTGTTACGATTATCATAATTATTTCCCCCTTTTATTCTACTAAAGAGTATACATTCTTCAGCAACTAAGTTAAATGATAATGAATCTCATTATCATTGTCAACAACAAAAAAGCCAGTTAACAACTTTACTTGCTTAAAAGTTGTTGACTGGCTAGCATTCATTACTCATCCGATGCATTAGAATAGACGTTTTGTACATCATCGTCATCTTCTAACGCATCAATCATAATCATAAATTGTTCTTGTTGCTCTTCGGTCAAATCCGCGTAAACGGATGGAACCATATCTACTTCTGCTGAAATAAATACTAAATCTTCCGCTTCAAGCGCTTCTTTTACATTCAGAAATTCAGAGGGTTCCGTCAGAATTTCAAATCCATCTTCTGTCGAAATAACATCTTCTGCTCCTGCTTCCAAAGCCGCCAGCATGACTGCGTCCTCGTCCGTTTCTTGCGTACGTTCGATGAACAGACGGCCTTTGCGTTCAAATAAATAGTTGACGGAGCCAGTTTCTCCTAAACTACCGCCATTTTTATTGAATGCCACGCGCATATTGGGTCCTGTACGATTGCGGTTTTCTGTCAGGGTATATACAAGAACAGCAACACCGCCTGGTCCGTACCCTTCGTAGATCACTTCTTCGTAGTTTTCATCCGCACCCGAACCTGTTGCTTTATCGATTGCCCGCTGAATTACATCATTCGGGACATTCACACTCTTTGATTTATCGATTGCTAGACGTAAAGCTGGATTCGTGTCTGGATCGTCTCCGCCAGACTTTGCTGCCACGTAAATTTCACGCGACATCTTCTGAAAGATCTTTCCTCGTTTTGCATCCTGTGCGCCTTTTCTGTTCTGGATATTCTTCCACTTTGAATGGCCTGCCATGGATCAAACCTCCTACTTCATCATTCGCTCTATATCATACCATAATCTTGGCCAATGTGAGAGCGCGGTATCTGTGAAATGTAGAAGTTTGCTGGCCATCCGTTGCTGTTGCGCTAGTGGCAACGACAACAGATGCAACCATTCTCGAAGCACTTCATTCGGATATAAAAGCTTCGCTAGTGACTGGTTTGACAAGGTTTGCAGCGCCGGATGCTCACCCATCAAAAAAGTCGGATTGTAAGAAATTTGTGGCAACACACGATGCATCCACAACACACGTTCATCCTCTTCCGTTCCGAGGCAGGCTAAATCAAAATCGATAAAGCGAATATTCCCATTTGAGTCGCGCAAAATATTATGATGTACAACATCCCCATGCAACAGCGTCAGCGAGTGAACAGGAGGCGATTCTTTCTTCGCAATGTGCAGTGCATCCTGTCCATACTTTAACAGCTGGTCAATCGTCGAGGAAGCCAGAAACGCTCCACACATTTGCCGCACCTCTTCAAACCGCGCAAGCCGGATTTCCCACTTCTCGATCATATGATAATACGGAAGACAGGAAATCGACTGCCAATCAATCGTATATTTCGTATCATGTAATGCTTGCAGCGCACGGAACGAATCGATACGGTCAATTCTACGCTTAAAGTTGACCGCTTTCGCATTTTCAAGCCACGGCTGCATGATCAACAGCGGATCCGATTTATCGACAATCGGCAAGATATATGGAAAATGTTGTGCATTAAGTAATTGATGAACTTGCCGAACTTTCACAGCTTGAGCTTGTGATGCATACTTCTTTACAGAATACACTGCTCCGCCTGATTCCATTTTCCAGACATTCTTTTTGATTTTGGTAAATCGCTGATTGTCTGCCATACGCGGTTACTGGTTTCGGTGCCAGTCCTCCTGTATTGGCATCGGCTGTTGTGGAGGTGCATTACACCCACAATCACCCTGATAACCTGGAGGTTGTTGCCACATCGGATGCATTGGCATTGGCATCGGCATCATTTGCGGATACGGCATCCATTGCATCGCCGGCATACATTCTGGTTGTGTCGACCATTGAGGCTGAACCGGCCAATTCGGTGAGCAATGCGGTTGATTTGACGGACACCATGACGGCGGAGTATCCGCTTTAGGCGGCATTGTCGGTTGTTGCGGCATTGGCATAGGTGCAGGCTGTTGAGGCATTGGCTGCATCACAGGCGGCTTCGGTTGGGGTTTTGGTTTTGGCATCGGATTCGGTTTCATGTGTAATGAACTGGATTCGATCAACTGCCAACCGTCTGGCATAGGTGCGGGAACCGGTTTATGGTGATGAGGTGTCTCCTCACACCACTTCGATGACTCTTTTGGCGGCATCGGTTTGATTGGTGCCTGCATAGGCGGTTGCATCGGCGGCATAGGCTGCATTGGTTGTTGCGGCATATGTGGATGGCAGTCCGCATCGAAAATTGGCATCCATCCGCAAATCGGGAATACTGCCTGCCACATCGGTGGAGCCTGCATACTTGGCGGCATCGGCATATGTGGTGCCGTTGGAGTCTGCGGTTGTTGCGGCATCGCTGGCGGTGCTGGGGCCGGTTGCTGTTGCATCGGCGGTACTTGCGGCATTGGCTTTTGCTGCATCGGCGGCATCTGTGGCGCTTTTGGTAGTTGCGGCACTTGATTCGTTGATGGTTTCGTTTGTGGAGGTGCCGGTTTTGAAGGCTTCTCCTGGTGTGGCGGCTTCATCGGTTTTTCCTGATGTGGTTTCTCAGTTGGCTTCTCCTGCGGTTTCGTGTGATCACCTTTATGTTGAGGCTTTTTCTTATCCATCGGCAAAAATATTTTCATGCCGGGAACGATATAGTCCGGATTCGCCAGGTGCGCATTTACCCGCTTCAATTCCTCGAACGGTATACCGTATTGTCTTGCGATCTTCCATAATGTATCACCCTTGACGACAATATGAACTTCCACTTACAATTCCCCCTTCCATCAATCCATCGTATGAACGGACGCCTACTTTTGTGACAATGTGTGTAGGCCTCCTCTCTTGTTATGTATATTCGTAGGAAAATGGTTTATTCCAAATAAATAACCATCCTGTTGAATAGAGGATCGTGGAATGAAGTCATTTCATATAGAGTGGTCACGGGATTGAAACTCCAGCCGGCAGATACTTTTCCATGAGCCCACGGTGAGCGAGCTTGTCACGGCTCTCGTTCCTTTGTTGTTCTGCTAATCGGGCTGGCCCATCAAGAGTCGCCGTCTGCTTCCGCTTCAATCCTACTTTTTTAGTGGATGGCCGTAGAACTCTTATTTGCGATAGTGCGTGAATTAGTAAAGCCCTTGAACTTAGTTAAGTTCAAGGGCAGTTCAAGTTCTTTTTCAAGTACAGTTACGTAATACATGCCAATCTACTGATGCATGCCATTGCCAGCCTATCCTAACTCAGGAGATAAATTCCCCAGACTCATAGGCATAGTACGTTCCGAACGAGCGTGCTGTGCAGCCTAGTGCGTCTAGCTCTTCCATTGCGCCCTTCATCATCGGATGGTCCTCAGATTCATTAATATCAATAATAAAGAAATAATGACCAAGGCCCGTCTTTAACGGTCGTGACTCAATCTTGCTCAAGTTCAGTCGGCGCCACGAGAACACTGACAGAATTTGATGCAACATCCCTGGACGGTCATCTTCAGGCAACTTCACCATCAACGTCGTCTTCATCGTAGAAATATGCTTTGAATGCTCCAGCTTCTCCTTGCGCAACGACAGCACGACGAAGCGTGTATGGTTGAAGTGGAAGTCGTGAATATTTTCCTCTGCTATATGTAAACCGTACGTTTCTGCTGCCAAACGGTTGCCAATTGCTGCCACACGCAGTTCTGGCTGTTCAGATATAGATTTCGCTGCCGCCGCCGTAGACGTTGTCTGAATTAGCGGAACTCCTCGGTAACGATACTGCAAAAACTTATGACATTGCGCCAACGCATGCGGATGAGACTGAATCGAATCCAATTCCCCCAAATGATTCACCTGTGATTTATTCACTAACATATGTTGCTCAATTGGCGTGGAAATTTCAGCAGTAATGAACAACTCTTCACTATTGAATAAATAATCAATCGTTAACGGAACGGATCCCTCAAGTGCATTCTCCAACGGGACGACCGCGTAGGCAACATGTCCTTCTGTCACCGCTTCTATACAATCTGGAATCGTCGGACGTGGCGTTAAGCCTTCCATGCCGAATAAATCGGACGCTGCAATATGAGTGAATGATGCTTCAGGTCCCAAATATGCAACGGAAGGTACATACTTCTTTTCTGTCATGATTCTTTCATCTCCCCACTGATTTAAGAGGTTAGAAAACCCCTGAACTAATTAAGTCAACGGAATCAATAAATCGAGGTGCTTTGAGTCGCTGTAAAAATGCTTCTACCTTAATTTCCATTTCCGTCACATCCAACGATAACGTAATGTTCGCGCGCCCCTGGACAGGAATCGTCTGGTGAATCGTCAATACATTACACTTCGCCTCTGAGACGACTTCCAAAAGCACAGCTAACGAACCTTTTAAATCTTCCAGTTGAATAAAAATCGTCAAAATCCGGTCCCGTGCGATCGATTCGAACGGGAACACGGCATCACGATATTTATAGAAGGCACTGCGTGACAGACCGACCCGTTTGGTTGCTTCTTGGATCGTCGTCACTTCGCCCCTTGCCATCATACGTTTAGCTTCCAGCATTTTCTGCATTGACTCGGTCAATACATCTTCGCGGACTAAATAAAACTGGCCTTCCCCGATTTGTTCCATTTTGCTCCCCCCAAAACGAGCCAATCCGGTCTTACTCCAAGAACTCGAACTCGTAGCTCATGATACGTACGATATCGCCGTTTTTCGCACCACGTTCACGTAACGCTTCGTCGATTCCCATACCACGCATCTGACGCGAGAACTTGCGGACTGATTGATCGAAGTTGAAATCGGTCATCTGGAACAAACGCTCCAACGTATAACCCGACAACATGAATGCCCCATCATCGTCACGTGAAATAATGAAATCAGGTCCAGTCGTTTCATGCTTATACAATACAGAGTTACTGGCTTCTTCATCCGCATCAGTCAACATCGGGAATTCCGGTGTAGTTTCAAGCAGATCTAAAATTGCATACAGTAATGGATCTAAACCTGTTCTCGTCAATGCTGAAATCGGGAACACTTGAATCTCTTCATCACCAAGCGCTTCTTTAAATATTTCCAGATTCTCTTGCGCATCCGGCATATCCATTTTATTTGCCACAATAATTTGTGGACGTTCAGTCAAACGCATATTGTACTGCTCTAGCTCTTTATTGATCGTCTGGTAATCTTCAAACGGCTCACGACCTTCAAGTCCTGACATATCGATGACGTGCACGATTACGCGCGTACGTTCGATGTGACGCAAGAATTGATGTCCTAGTCCAATCCCTTCATGCGCGCCTTCAATCAACCCAGGCAAATCCGCCATGACGAATGTACGGTGATCATCCGTTTCGATCATTCCGAGGTTCGGAACTAATGTAGTAAAGTGATAATCCGCAATTTTCGGCTTCGCTGAAGAAACGACTGACAGTAACGTGGATTTACCAACACTCGGGAATCCAACAAGACCAACGTCAGCGAGAACTTTCAATTCAAGCACGATATCTTTACTAACACCTGGCTCTCCTTTTTCAGAAAGCTCAGGCGCTGTGTTCTGTGGCGTAACGAAACGGCTATTACCGCGTCCTCCACGCCCACCACGTGCGATGACTGCTTGCTGGCCATGTTCCACCAAATCCGCGATAATCGTTTCGGTTTCCGCATCTTTGACGACTGTGCCAGGCGGAACTTTTACAATCATATGCTTACCGCTACGACCGTGCATATTTTTACTCTGACCGTGTTCTCCGCGATCCGCTTTAAAATGACGCTGATAACGGAAATCCATTAACGTACGCAATCCTTCATCCACGATAAAGATGACATCTGCGCCTTTCCCGCCATCGCCACCGGATGGCCCACCATTAGCTATATATTTTTCACGACGGAACGAAACCATACCATCGCCACCGTCGCCACCTTTTACAAATACTTTAACGTGATCCACAAACATAATTTATAATCCTCCTAATTGTCCACTGATGGTAAACGTCCATTGATTCGGTTCACCGAGGACTTCGACCGTAAGCTGAGATGAATGTTCTGGGATGTCTAGTTGCTTCGCGTACAGCTCGGTAAATGTCAGTTGCATACTCCAAGAAGCAGTTTCCGTCGTGACTTCAATCGTCACAGGACAATCTGCGTAGCGCTGGATTTTCGCTTCCACAGCCAGCACAACTTGTTCCAAGTATTCGACCAGCTCTTGGTCAATTTCACTTGAATCAATTTTTTCTGTAATATCACAATACAATTGCACCTTTAGAACTGGATATCGCCACCCAAGTGTCGTGATCCATTCCTCAGTAAGTGGCATGTCCATTTTTTGCAGCAATGCCTCTCGCTGCATGTCCCCCGTTTTCTCGAGAATGCAGTTTCGCGCTTCTGTATATTTCCCCATATCAATATTCATGAGGATTAATTGCAGATCATTCATGTGATCGTGTCGACTAAATCTCACTGCCTGCGACACATTTAGCTCATTTTTCCCCATATTTTCACCACCAGCTGTTTTCGTACTTCTTAGTATAGCATTTTCGCGCGCAAATCACTAAAAAAATCATCACCTGCAGACAAATTGCCTGAAATGTATGACCAGTCGTCTTCTAGATTGGTCAAGCGCTCATTATTTATCGGTAAGCGCTCAATAAATCTTGTATCCGCTCATAGAGACGTACAAGCGATCATACATACTCGCTATCCGCTCTATCTGCAAAACTAAGCGCTCATACTCCCCTAACATTCGCTCATAACACACCAATCTTGACATAAGAAAAAGGACTGCAACAAGTGCAGTCCTTTTCACATCGTCACGCTATCCAATTAAGCTTCTTGCGTTGCTGCTGGGTAGACACTGACTTTCTTTTTGTCGCGGCCAAGACGTTCAAAACGAACGACGCCGTCGATTTTTGCGAATAGAGTATCATCTCCACCGCGACCAACGTTTTCACCTGGGTGAACTTTTGTTCCACGCTGGCGATAAAGGATTGATCCTCCAGAAACGATTTGTCCATCTGCGCGCTTAGCACCAAGACGTTTCGAATGTGAGTCACGACCGTTCTTAGTAGAACCTACACCTTTTTTCGATGCGAAAAACTGAAGATCTAAACGTAACATAGCTGCCACCTCCTACTTTTTAAAGGATAATTTTATATAATCTGCATAGTCTAATTCAATCGTTTGTAAAGAAATAATCATTGCTTGCAGGAGCAGCTGAACTTGCGCATCTTGATCCGTTACCGGAAACGCCACACGTAAGTATCCACCATCCGCACCTTGATCAACATCAGGTTCAATCGAAGTCAATTGCATAATAGCATTCACCGCACCAAATGATACGGCAGAAGCACCAGCACAAACTAGATCTTGTCCGTGTTCAGCAAAGTTTGCATGACCATCCATCTCAAAAACTGAGATGCGCCCAGAAGGCTCTTTCATAATTCTGACATGTATCATGCCGGATTATAGATTGATTCCGTCAATAACGATTTTCGTGTATGGCTGACGGTGTCCTTGTTTTTTACGGTAGTTTTTCTTTGCCTTATATTTGAAAACAACAATTTTCTTTGCGCGGCCTTGCTTGACAACCTTACCTGTTACAGTTGCGCCTTCTACGAATGGAGCACCGACTTTAACGTCATCTCCGCCCACCATTAGCACCTTGTCAAAAGTTACCACTTCATCCGCTTCACCAGCAACCTTCTCAATGAAGATCTCTTGGCCTGCTTCAACTTTGATTTGTTTTCCACCAGTTTCAATAATTGCGTACATACTTGCACCTCCTCTAATTATACAGACTCGCCTTGACAGGTGATTCAACCTACGAATACTTGAACCTGTTTAGTGCGGTTGTAGCACGGGTGCTACAATCAATAACAGTAAAATATTATCACATAGAAAAGAGCAGGTCAAGCATTATTCCTATAATCTTTTAAAAGAAGGAAGTTTCTTTTTTAGTGAGCTGTTCAAAGACCCGCTCGTACCTTCTAAAACGATAGGAAATAATGTTCTGCACTGCTAAAAATGATGTGATAATGACGAGTGGCAAACTATCCGGCAAATATGCAGTGAAAAATGCACAAAGCGATGCAGACACGATGATGGAATACAGTAAGAAGTTCGAGCGCGTAGTGTATTTCGTCGCGTCCGTCTCCAGCAAAACAGACACCACTTGTCCACCGTCAAGAGGTAGAATCGGTAATAAATTCACACTCAACAAAATCAGTTGAATCTTTACAAACTGCGCATCACCCGGGAATGTCAAACACATGCCAAGTACTAACAAAACGGCTGTCGCGACAGGTCCTCCGAGCGCCACGATCAGCCGTTGCTGTTTACTTGCCAGCTGCCGATTAACAAATTGCAATTCCCCTCCATACGGTAAAATTGTACAACTCCTAATTTTCATCCCGACGTGTCGAGCGGCCAATACGTGTCCTAGTTCATGAAAAAGTAAAGAGAATAAGAGCATCGCGTACAATGACACACCACCGACGATCATGAAAAATAAAAAGATCGGCAACAATACCGGATGAATACGATACTTCATTGCTGACCGCCTGACATATACGTTGCCAGCACAGTAGGCTCTAGCGGTATCCCATTGCGTTTCACGCGGATATACACTGCTTCCTCGTCCATCATCGCAATCTCATCCCCAAGCCTTACAGCCGTGTATGGAAGTGTCGAGAACGAGCCTACGAATCCATACGTTACCTCATCACCGTTATCGTACTGAACAGTCACCGTCTTCCCTGACTGTCTTGTATAGCCTGTAAAGACGACGAGCCCGCTTCCTTGTGAAGTAATCGACATCGGTTGAGTATACGAGATAATAGCACCGTCTTGATAGGGCTGGAACGATTCGTACGCCTCAAACGGATTAAATACGGAATCCCCGGACACCGTGATGACTTCATCTTCTGCCATCCAGGAAGACACCCACTTCTTCATCACCACAAAATCTTTCCCTGTCGTCACATATTGCGTAATCGGTATATTGACTAACTGGCGTTCTTCCAGTTTTGATAAACCTACAACAGACACCATCAGCACAATAGCGATGATCCATTTTGTTTTCCATTTCATCACGTCCCCTCCCTTACCTGCAGTGTATGAAAAGAGGGAGAATTAAATGACGAATGAAAAAAACTCAGTACCATAAAAGGCACTGAGATTTAAGTTTGTATTATTTACTGAACATGTTCTTGATCTTGCCGAAGAATCCTGCTTTGCTTTTCTCCATCGTCATCAATGGCACAGACTCACCTAAGATTCGTCGTGAAATATTGCGATAACCAATTGCAGCAGGGTTTGTCGGGTCCATCACGACAGGTTCGCCTTTATTTGAAGCAGATATAACGTTTTGATCATCCATTACGATACCTAATAAATCAATCGACAAATGTGTCGTGATTTCATTGACATCCAATGTTTCACCGCTTTCCATCATACCGCTTCTAATGCGGTTGATGATCAATTTCGGCGGCTCCAGTCCTTCTTCTGCTTCAAGCAGTCCAATAATACGGTCAGCGTCACGCACAGCAGAAATTTCTGGAGTCGTCACGACAATCGCGCGGTCCGCACCAGAAATCGCATTTTTAAAGCCTTGCTCAATTCCTGCAGGGCAATCAATCAAGACATAATCATAATCTTGTTTTAATTCTAAAACAAGCTTTTTCATCTGTTCCGGATTCACAGCACTCTTATCAGTCGTCTGTGCTGCTGGCAGCAAGAACAATCGGTCCTCGAAACGCTTATCTTTCACAAGAGCCTGATGAACTTTACAACGCTCTTCCACTACATCGACCAAATCATAAATGATCCGGTTTTCTAAGCCTAGAATTACGTCCAAGTTACGCAGACCGATATCTGTATCCACTAAACACACTTTTTTCCCTTGTAACGCAAGAGCGGTACCAAGATTAGCTGACGTTGTTGTTTTTCCAACGCCACCTTTACCAGAAGTAATGACAATTGCTTCTCCCAAATTATATACCTCCCTTAAATGTAGCAAGGTCCGGACGTAAATATCGGAGCTCCTGAAGACGGTCTATCGCAATCTGCCCATTCTTTTGAAGATACGCACATTCCATTTCAGGTTGCTCAGAAAGAATCGTCAATTCGTCGGTCATGATCTCGATCTTATCCGCAATTTTCAGATGCGTTGCTTCCAGCCAAGATGCAGCAATGACTGCATCTTTATTGCCTTGTGCTCCCGCATGCGCAATGCCTTTAACACGGCCCAGTACATATATACTGCCGCCTGCAATGACTTGTGCACTCTGATTCACGTCACCGATAATGACCAAATCGCCATCAGCTTTTACAACCTGACCCGATCGAACGATTCCTATATAGGTTTCGGACTGCTTCTCGATCAACTTTCTCTCACACTCTTTTAACGAAATGACGTCACTATGTACCTTCGAAACTCGCAAATGAGGGGAAGTATGAATGACCGATTGAATCTTGTTCATGTCTTTCTCGTCACAATAACGATGTCCTAGATGCAACTGTACTTCAGACACACCTTCAAGTACGCTGCTCTGCACTTTTTCTTTCAACTCACCTAGCAATTCGGTAAATGCGCAATGGTCATCTAATCGTAATACTAAGCCGTCTTTTGTTCCTTTTATCGTTATCAACTGTGATTTCGTCACCTACATCACCTCACAATACTTAAAAACCTGCTTGTTTTTGAAAAAATCTTTTCTCTGTAATCTGTTTGAACATATAGCCGAACATCACGATAAATAATGAATTCGCAATCATTGTCGGAATGAGTCGACTCGTGAAGAATTCGCCGAAATCAATAGACGTTAACGCAATCACACTAGCAAAAAAGTACGACAACAATTCCAGTAACACAATCATTACTACTGATAATACCATAACCGTCACGGTATGACGCTCAATTTGTCGAATTATTAACGCCGCAACATAACAAATCAGCGGATACATGAATGTGTATAATCCAATAATATCAATATGATACATATCATACAACAGTCCGAGGACAAATCCGTAAATAATCGCTCGCTTGCTATTATAATACGTCGCAATAAAAATTAAATAGACCATTAGGAACCTAGGCACCGTGATGTATAACTCACTGTTTATTTCAATTGGTGAAAACAGACTGAATATGGGTTCCAGGAAAAATAACAGGATAGCAATTAAAGGAATGATGAATCGGATCATGACTCATCGTCCCCTTCTGCATCTGCGGAGTTGCCTCCGTCGGTCCCGTCAACCACTGTCATGGTTCGCTTCGCAATCATCACGTGATCTAGTTGTGAGAAAGTGGCTGCTGGTTTTATATACGCTAGTTTCGTCAGACCATAGTCATCCGTGGAAACTTCGGTTACTTCCCCTATTAAAATACCTTTAGGGAAGATTCCTCCGAGACCTGAAGATATGACTTGCATTCCTTTTTTTACATTGAAGCTTGAATCTAGACGCTTCATGATCAACTGTCCGGAAGTTCGATCGTATCCTTCGATCAAACCGAACATTTCTTTTTCGCCAACTACCATTGCCGCCACACGAAAATCGCTATTTTCCGTCGAGATTAATTCGACTGTGGATGTAAATGGAGTCGACAAAATGACCTTCCCAATCAAGCCTTGTGCCGTCATGACCGCCATATTGACGTCCACTCCAGCCGTTGTTCCTTTGTCGATGATGATTTTCTCTTCCCATTGATCAGGATTGCGTGAAATCACTGTGGACTGAATTGGCTCAAATGCGCGCAGATCCTCTTGTTTATCAATGATTCCCCGCAGCTTCACATTATTCGCTTTGACATCCACTAACTCCGCTTGCATGGCGGCATACGTTTCCAGACGCTTTTTTAATCGTTTGTTTTCTTCGTATGTATTAAGCATCGTATCAATATTTTCAATAAGTCCCGTCACAAAATGGGCTGGTTTCGTAACAAGCGACTGCCCAAAACCTACGACATCCTTCACTGCTTGTTCCGGAACATTTGCATGATTTCGGTCGCGAAGTGAAAATGCAATTAATGCCACAAGGACGATTACTCCTACTAATAAAATGATTAATCGTTTATTGGAAAAAAAACGCGGCATTGCCTACATCTCCTCCAATTAATATTATGATTGAATTTTCTTAATGAGTTCTAAGTTATCCAAAGCCTTACCCGTTCCAATTACTACACAGTCAAGTGTATCTCCTGCTACAAAGGCAGGCATTTTTGTTTCCTCGGAAATAGCTTTATCGAGGTTACGAAGTAATGATCCGCCACCCGTTAAGACAATTCCACGCTCCATGACGTCTGACGCCAGTTCAGGTGGTGTCTGCTCAAGCGTCTTTCTCATACCTTCAATTATTAAATCCATCGGCTCTCTCAATGCTTTCGTAATTTCCTGCGAATTAATTTCCATCGTTTTCGGCAGACCCGTCAATAAGTCGCGACCGTGGATATCCATCTTTTCCGTCTTATCCAAATCAAACGCTGAACCAATTTGCATCTTGATGTTTTCAGCCGTACGTTCACCGATCATCAATTTATATTCTTTACGGATATACGTTATGATAGCCGTATCCATAGAATCTCCGCCTACACGGATCGAAGTGCTTGTTACAATGCCACCTAGAGAAATGATGGCCACTTCCGTCGTACCTCCACCTATATCGACGACCATACTGCCGGTTGGTTCCCATACTGGTAAATCTGCACCGATCGCAGCCGCAAAAGGTTCTTCAATCGTATATGCTTCTTTCGCACCCGCTTGACGTGCAGCATCGATCACTGCGCGTTGCTCCACAGATGTAATACCATAGGGCACACAAACCATGACAGTCGGCTTCGTCCATGAAGTTCCTGCTGATTTTAGCGCTTCTTTTAAATAATGACGAATCATAGCAGTTGTTGTTTCAAAATCTGCAATAACTCCTTCTCGCATCGGGCGAATGGCCACAACTGAACTCGGCGTACGTCCGATCATGGCATGGGCTTCACTGCCTACCGCAACGATTTCACCCGTCGTCGTATTTTTCGCTACAACAGAAGGCTCCCTTAGCACAATACCTTTATCCTTAATGAAAACTAGAGTATTGGCTGTCCCCAAGTCAATTCCTACGTTTCTTGATCTGAAACCAAACAAGTCAATTCTCCCTTTCTATCAAACCTTCATCGGTATTCTTAAAAGCATACACCACATTATAACGGAAAGGTAACTTAATTTACAGTGTCACCCGGCCAGTTTGCAAAAAACATCGAAAAAGAGACTGATTTCCCAGTCTCTCCACTTTTTCGCGACAAAATTCATGTTTTTATATGTAGCCTTTGTCTTTTAAACTGATGAATTTCTGATCACCGATGATGATATGATCGAGCACATCCACGCCCATGATCTGACCCGCTTCCATCAAGCGCTTTGTCACTTCGATATCTTCTCTTGAAGGCGTCGTGTCACCGCTCGGATGATTATGTGAAATAATCATCGATGCAGCCGAACGTTTGAAAGCTTCACGGAACACTTCGCGTGGATGTACTATGGAAGAATTCAAACTGCCAATGAAAATCGTCTGCTTATGTAGCACTTCATTTTTGACATTTAAAAATAACACAACAAAGTGTTCTTGGTTCAACGACGACATATCCGTCATCAAATAATTCGCGGCATCTTCAGGTGAACGGATCTTATACCGTTCATGCGGTGCAGTCCGATACAAGCGCTTGCCGAGTTCTGCTGCAGCTAGTAACTGCACCGCCTTCGCTTCACCAATCCCTTTAATCTTCGTCATCTCATCCACCGTCAGCTCTTTCAAATCTTGCAAACGGTCAATCGTAGACAACACACGGTTGGCGAGTACGAGAACAGACTCTGAGCGTGAACCTGTGCGCAGCAGGATCGCCATTAACTCCTGATTGGATAAACTGCTCGCCCCTTCTCGTATCAAACGCTCACGGGGCCTGTCAGCGATATGCACATCGCGGATCATCATTTGCGGTGCCAGATCAAGAGGCATCACGCGCCACCGCCTTCTAAAATCAGCAACCCTTCTTGACGCATACGGTTGACCAGATCACTGACCGGCAACCCTACGATGTTTTGATAATCACCTACCATATTTTCCACAAACAGCATTCCTTGCGTTTGGATGCCGTACGCGCCCGCTTTATCTGAAGCATCCCCTGATTTCACATAAGCGGAAACGAGCTCTTCATCCAGTTTTCTAAACTTCACTTGAGACAAACCAGCAAACTGAATCGTCTTACCGTTAGCCAGGATTGTTACACCCGTAATCACTTCATGCAACTCTCCAGACAGCTCCATTAAGAAGTCAATGGCCTGCGCGTCATCTTCGGGTTTCGGGAATACTCTGCCGTCTTTCACTACAATCGTATCTGCCGCAATGACGATCTCTTCTTCTGATTCAAATACCGCAAGCGCCTTTCGCTCCGATAAACCAACCGCATACTCATATGGCTCTTCGGGTGTAAACGGCACATCCTCATCCACATCACTCGGTCTCACCGAAAAATTAATTCCTGCTAACTGCAATAGTTCTTTACGTCTCGGCGAAGAAGATGCGAGCACGATAGGTTTTAAACTGTTAAATTTCATTGGAACAACCCCCTTTTTCATAGTGTACGCTATTCTACACGATTTGAAAAAAGGGCAAAATTCAATTCTTCCCCCGTATATTGGGTCAAAATTGAATTTTGAAGCATGGGTCTTGGTCCGAATAGTGTGCCAACAGATGCAGTCTCGCGACAGAGGAATCCTTTGTAAACGCAGTGATGGCGGTCACTTTCTTCGCAAAGTCTCCACCTTTCTTCGCATCTTTTCCATCCTTAGACAATTCAATTTTCGATAGATCTTCGGATAACAGCGCTTTTCTCACCTCACCGGCATCTGCAGACTTGCAAGCGCCCGGTACGACTGTGATTCTCTTCTTGAACGCATCTTCACCTTCCTTCAACAGGACATCGCTCTCTTTCAGCCATACTGCTCCCCAAACATAGAACTGTCCGCCTGCTGACACGACAGCCGTACTAGCGAGACTCGGATTCTCGGCCACGAAATCCGTCGCTGCTTCCTGGCTAGAAAACACGCCATGTTGCTTGACGAACATCGTATCTCCGCCCTCAACTGCCCCTCCCTTCTCCTCTGTCTTTGGCCCAGTCGTCGCTACCGTTTCACTCGCCTTATCCTCTTTCCCTCCCGTAGTCGATATCGTTAGCCCGATCACTAGCACCGCGACCAAGCCGATCGCCACTCCTTGCACTAACGCCCGAATCACAATGTTCTTTGAATACGTCCTGCGGAAATTCATTCCATCACTCCACTAGTTTTCTTCCACCTTACCAAAATAAATGTAAAAAAAGACGAGACTGTTGTCGTCTCGTCCATAAACATTTACCGATTTAGTTCAACAAACCTGTATACCAACTGACAAGCTGCGCACCGTAGAAATAGGCAATGAGTGCAGCGACCGCAATCGAAGGACCAAAAGGCACAGGCGTCTTACGTCCTTGCTTCGTCTTTTTCAAAAAGAACAGTCCGACAATCGCGCCAATTAATGAAGCAAGAAACAGCGTCACTAACGTCTGCATCGTTCCGAGCACTAAGCCGATAACGAAAAACAACTTAATATCGCCACCGCCCATACCGCCGTTCGACACGACTGCAATCAACAGCAACAGACCAAACCCAACTGCCGCCCCAAGCAAGCTATCCCACCATGGCGTCAGCGGACTGATGAAGCGCAAGATGAAAATTGCGATACCAAACGGCAACAAGATTTTATTTGGAATCAACATATACTTAAGGTCGGATACCGTTAAAATAACCAACATCGAAATAAACAGTAATGCTACAACAAGCTCCCACTGAAATCCGAAGTGCAAGTACGCACAAACGAACAATACACCTGTGATCAACTCCATCGTGGGATAAAGTGCACTGATCTTCTCTTTACACCCACGGCACTTGCCACGCAAGAACACGTAAGAGAAAACCGGCACTAGATCAACCGCCGTCAAGTTCCGATCACACGTCGTACAGTGCGAAGGAGGCGACACGACCGACTCCTTTAGCGGCACACGCATGCCGACAACGTTAAAAAACGATCCGAATGTAATGCCGTAGAGGAAGAAAAATATACTATAGAGCCATTCCATGAATTGCCTCCTTACTCCGCTTTCTCGGTACCTGTCATTTTATTGATCGTCGTCGGATCGAACTTCAATGCAGGTGGCGGCGCATCTACTTTCGGCGCCTCATTTTGCAAGTTGACAAGATCCGGACGGAAGTACGCATTAAATGAAATGACGACCTTCATTTCACCAATATCCGATTCCTCTTCCGTTTTCTCGGCAGTCGCTTCAAACTGGATTGTCTCTACATTCATGATCCGAATCATTTCTTCAATCTCGTATATGAACGTATCCACTTGCTTGTACGTATCCGCAGCGAGCGTCACTTCCATCAACACCGTTTCGAGATTTTGTACATTTTCAGGTAATAATTCTACATCGAATACTTCTTTCGAAAAATTAATTTCTTCTATTCGACTATTGGATTTCACTTCCGCCTTCTCCAGACGAATGAGTAATGCATCTTCAAGCGGTATAACTGGCACGACTTTTTGAAGTGGCGCAGACGTTACCGTTTCATTCGGATCTTTATTCGCCAATTGCTTTTGTAATGAAAACAACACATCACGTTCCGAAGCAAATTGAGCCGCCATCTGATCCTTCGTTTCTTTCGCTGGCAAGTAGACGTTCGTTACCGTGTAGTAGACAAGGGCAATAAGAAAAATCGAGACCAATACGACCAAACCGATCTCCATCTGACGTTTAGATAGATACTTACTCAATCGGATCGACCCCTTCCGTATTCGCATCTGCAGGAGGTTGCGGTACTTCAGGTGCAGGTTGCTGTGGCTGTTCTTCAGTAGGTTGGGCTTCCTCTTGCGGTTCTTCAACCGCATTAGGATCCGCATCTGCATCTGTACCTGGTAGAGCACGGTCATCAACAAACTGAATGAAATAGGTAGCGAAATATCTAGGCAAAACATTCTCGCGTTCTTTAATATCTAGTTTTTCCGTCTCAATTCCTTCGAATGTCGCATCAATTACTAACGAGGATGCTTTCATTCGTGTTAGATAGAGCGCAGGCTCCATCAAATCATCAAACTGTACTTTCAACGTCACTTCGTTCGGTGCAGCGAAAGTCAACTCCTGGAAGAATCCTCGATCAGGCAACGCTTTCGAAAGATCTTCTATAAGAGGTTGTGTTTTATATTGATGCCCCTTAAGAAACTCCACCGTCGCAGCTAACTGTTCTTTTTCCTGACCAAATGCGGACAACCGCATTTGGGACGTAATACTTTCTTGTTGTTTCTGTATTTCATATGTAGATTGTTGTAACTTTTGAGCTTCATCATCATATTTTTGAGCGAAGAAATACAGCACGGCGCAACTAATGAAAGCGACTAAAAGGATGGCAATCGCTATCCAAAGAAAAGTAGTCTTCTCCCGGATCTTCTCCGGCAGTAGATTTATATCGACTAACATACGCTTATTACACCTCTTCCTTCAGCGCGAGACCAATAACTCGGTGAAAATCCGCAGTAATAGCGGTTCCGTCCACACAACTAATCGGTTCCTTCACTAAGGGAAGTGCTTCGATCGCTAAGCGTTCTCGTACCATCTGTAATAATTCCTCTTGTTGTGTATAGGTTCCATTCCATACTAGATGGGTAATAGCTGAATCATTCTCCGCCAAATTAAAGCGATAGAAGTTCGCCAGTTTCTCGAGCTCCATGACGATCGTAAGTGGTTCAACCTGCTGTTCCAGCTCTTCACCCGTCGACATGCTGAGTGGCAACTCAAGTTCCATCGAGCGTATGAACAAAGGATAATGAGAATAGAAAATAGACACGGTCAGACTACGACCACGCAAATCAGCAAGGAGAATATGTTCCGTCCCCTCAAATTGATGCACATGATGTGCCAGACGATACAGAGAAAGCGGTGCAATGTCCGCCACAACCGGCTCCAACTTTACGGACTTCAGCACTTCCTCATATGTCTGCATAATACTTTCTTTCGACGCAATTAAAATCGCTTCATTCTGCGCATTATTCGTTGTATACGGAACGACATCAAATACCGGATCATCAAACGGCAAATAAATCGTCGAACCAATCTCGATAAAGAAATGGCTTTTCAGCTCTTCATCCTCCACCGTGTCTGGATATGCAACACGTCGGATAATGACATATGTATCGGGCGCAAGAAACGCCACGTCACGCTTCGCAAGATTCCAATCTTTCACAACCTCAGTCAAGACTTCCCGCAGCATATCTTCTTCGGCTATTCGGCCTTCTTGGATGATGTGTTCCGGTAGAAGCATCTCTTTCGCTGTATCTAGTACGATTGGATCCAAGGATTTTATTCGTACGTATCGAATCGCATCATCATCAAGAGTTAATGAATAAACACGTTTTTTACGGCTGAATGTTGGCATAGTGAGTTTGGAAAGCGGGCGTTTTAAATTAGATAATATAGACATGAACGAACTCCTTCCAGACGAGAGAACTCAAGGTGTTTGGTGATTTTTCTAGTGAACTAGTAATGGTAAGTATAGCAAATGTGGTGGGAGAAAGGAAGATTGGTAGGGAAAGGTGACGAAATATTATGCACTGTAGTTAATTACCAGATATTGCGGGTAAATCACCGCATGCCTCTGTTCCAACTTTAGTAGATTTACCACTGTTATTGATCATTTCTATTGTCGCTCTCCGAAATTCCACTTCATTTTTCTTTATGATTGCTTTACCGCAGATCCAGGATGGATTTGCGGTAAAGCAATCCAGAATGTATCATTGACTAAACTTTCATCTTCCAAATATCCATCTTTAATTAATGTGGGTATACCAACAGAGTTGATATAACCGTTTGGCTCAAAATGTTCTATGAAATATAAGTCAGCTGCATTGATTAATAAAACCGCATTATTCTTTTCTGATTTTATGCGAGTATTCACTACGATATTAGAAATTGAAGGTATTGCGATGGCGGAAATAATTCCCAGTATTACAATAACGCCTAATAATTCAACAAGCGTTAAACCTTTATTGTTGGTTAGCATATCTTTCAAAAACACACTTCCTTTTGCATTTTGGTCTCTCTATTTTTATATTTAAAAAAGATTGTTTTAAAAAAGACTCTGAAGAGAAAATCTCTGCAGAGTCCAATATTCATAAAGTATTTAGAGTTATTTTATATTCATAATGCTTATCAAAGTAGAGCTACCTTTTAATTACTCTCCAGCATTTCGGTTTACAACTACGCCAGTTCCACCAGCTTTTGCAGTAGCATCTGTTATCATTTTATTTGTAGCGTTAGTGTATGCAACACTTACGCCTTTTGTTTTAGCTGTTCCACTAATAGTATTGCCTGTCGCTACTTTCGTAACAGTTCCTACTGAAGTAGTTGTAAATCCACCAGTATCCTCTAAAAATCCTTCTGTTTTCAGTTCTTCGGAAGTTACTGTTGCCCCTTCTTTACTTCCATTTTCAGTAAAGTACAACTGAGCAGCGGATAAAACATTCTGTCCATCACCTTTTAATGCATTAACCTTAGAATTCGTAATAATATTCCCAATAGCCGGCACCGCGATCGCAGCAATAATTCCCAAAATAACAATAACTGCTAGTAACTCGACAAGCGTCAAACCTTTTTGATTTAATTTCTTCTGCAAAAACTTTTTCATATAATTTCCTCCTCTTGTTTTTTCTTACTCTATGAATATAGTATATCAGAGGTATTAGGAAAATAACACTAGTTTTATTGAAATAAATAAAAATAATACATAACATTTATTGTTTCTGTTACAAACTATCTATCTGTTCAAACATACTAAACATCGGCATCATAATTGCTAAAACTATAGTCCCGACAATCGCTGCTAAGAAAACGATCATTAAAGGCTCTATTAAAGCTTTTAAACGGTCCGTAGCAGCCTCTACTTCTTTCTCGTAAAAATCAGCAACTTTTGCTAACATAGAGTCCAAAGAACCAGTCTCTTCTCCAATTGCAATCATATGAGGTATTAACGGCGGGAATGCCCAGTGGTTCAACATAGGTTCAGTTAAAGATCCGCCACGTTCCATTGATACTCTAGACTCACCAATTACTTTTGAAATGACTTCATTCCCTACAACTCTTTCCGTCATAGTTAATGCTTGCAAAATAGGTACCGAGCTTGAAAACATCGAGCTCAATGTACGAGTCATCATAGCGAGTGAAGACTTTTGAGCGATGCTGCCGAATATAGGTAGTTTCAACAAAATGGTATCAAGAATATATTTCCCCTTTGGATTGCTTCTAAACAGTACATAACCAACAACTAAAGCTGAAACAATTAGAATTAACAAGTACCAGTAGTTTTCAATCCATTCACTAGCTGCCATAACAGCACGAGTTAGCCAAGGTAATTGTCCACCTATGCTATCAAACATATCTACGAACATCGGTACGACGAACCATAAAAGAAAAATAACTACTGCAACAGCTATAATCCCAACGACTACTGGGTATGCCATCGCAGACGTAACTTTTTGTCTCGTGCGATACGCTTTCTCGAAATGCTCCGCTAATTGATCCAATGATTCATCCACTGTTCCTGAAACTTCTCCTGCTGCTACCATATTCAAAACCAATGGTTCAAACACTTTAGGATGTTTCCCGAAAGCTATCGATAACGGTGTACCTGTGCGCAAATCTTCCTGAACTGAGGTCAAAATCTTTCGGAATGAAGCCTGCTCCACCTGCATAGATAAAATCCTCACCGCATCCACAATCGTAACCCCCGCTTGAAGAAGCGTTGAGAACTGTCGCAAGAACATGATCAATTGATCACGCTTTACCGGACTTCCAATAGTTATATCTTTCGTCAAGACCGTCTCTTTCTGTTCTACAAGACTTACTACACGAATTCCTTGCCCTTTAAGTTTGATTGCCGCATCACGTTTATTCGTAGCGGTTACCGTACCGCGGCGAATCGCTTTAGCATCTCGCCCTTCATATGTAAAACGAGCCACTATTAATCATCCCCTTGCAAAAACGGCAATGCTGCTTCATACGAAATGATTCGCTGATCCATCAAATTCTTTACGGAGTGATCCATCATATGCATCCCCTGCGCACGACTTGTCTGAATGACGTTCGGAATCTGGTGAATCTTCTCAGATCGTATCAAGTTCGACACAGCAGGATTATTAATCATAATTTCCGTTGCCGCACGTCTTCCTTGCTTATCCATCGTTTGGAATAAACGCTGAGAAACGACTGCTTTCAAAACGCCCGCCAATTGCACACGAATTTGCGCCTGTTGACCATGAGGAAATACGTCTATGATTCTATCAATCGTCGAAGCGGCACTCCATGTGTGTAAAGTCGCAAGAACTAAGTGGCCGGTTTCCGCAGCAGTAATGGCCGTAGAGATCGTCTCCAAATCTCGCATCTCACCAACTAGAATAACGTCCGGATCTTGACGCAAAGCAGCACGTAAACCGGCCGCAAACGACAGCGTATCAAAACCGACTTCACGCTGATCAATAATAGAAGAACCGTGCGCATGCATATACTCAATCGGATCTTCCAATGTAATAATATGCTTACGCATTGTTTCATTCATATAACGAATCATCGCAGCAAGTGTCGTGGACTTACCTGAACCTGTTGGCCCCGTTACTAAGATTAGTCCTTGTGCCGTATCAGATAAACTCTTCAACGTTCCCGGCATATTCAAATCATCGATTGACGGAATCTTTGTAGGGATCGTCCGGAATGCCAATGAAATCGCACCGCGTTGTTGAAATGCGTTGACACGGAAACGTGAAACGCCAGCGATTTCATAAGAATAGTCAATCTGTCCTGCTTCTTTAAAAGCTGGAATCATCTTTTCTGGGATCGTCTGATAAGCAATTTCTTTTGTGTCTTCTTCAGTCATAACCGTTTCACCAAAACGTTTCAAGTCGCCATGTACTCGGAAAACTGGCGGCACGCCTATAGTTAAGTGAATATCGGATGCTTTGATTTTAAAGGCCTCAGTTAGTAATTGATCAATTCTTTCCGTCACAGCAAACACTCCTAATCTAACAAGGCTACTCTCAACACTTCTTCAGTAGTTGTAATGCCTTGCTGTACTTTTTCCAAACCATCGTCTATCAAGAATATCGTTTCACTTCTCTCTGCAATATCACGGAATACTGTAGGTGCTGTGCCGCTATTAATAGCATCACGCAATTCAGCATTTATGATCAAAACTTCATGTATTGCAATACGCCCTCGATAACCAGTCATATTACACGCAGAACAACCTGTACCACGATGGATCGTTTCTATCGATTTCCCACGTCTGGCAAAAATTTCTTTTTCACGATCAGTAGCCGGCTGAGTAGTACCACAATCTCGACAAACACGACGAACCAATCGTTGAGCCACTATCGCATTTAGTGAAGCGGTCAAAAGGAAAGGCTCCACACCCATATCAAGTAATCGTGATATAGACGCCACCGAGTCATTTGTGTGGATCGTGCTCAACACTAAGTGTCCAGTCAATGAAGCACGTATCGCGATTTCCACCGTCTCTTTATCCCGAATTTCTCCGACCATTACTACGTCAGGATCTTGCCGTAAAATAGAACGTAACCCTGTCGCAAATGTTAACCCTACATTGGAATTCACTTGAATTTGATTAATTCCTTCCAATTGATATTCCACAGGATCTTCAATCGTAATAATATTTACCTCTTCGCTATTCAATCGATTCAAGGCTGCATATAACGTAGATGACTTACCAGAACCCGTTGGACCAGATATCAGAACGATACCATTAGGCTTCTCGATTTCATCGAGAAAACGCTCTAGATTCGTTGACCCAAAACCAAGCTTTGTCATGTCGTTTAACGAACTGCTCAAGTCTAAAATTCGCATAACGACTTTCTCACCAAAGACTGTCGGCAAAGTCGATAACCGCAAATCAATCGGACGGAAATCAATCATTACTTTAATACGACCATCCTGAGGCATGCGAGATTCGGTAATGTTCAAATTCCCCATAATTTTAATCCGTGCAAGTAACATGGACTGCATATGCTTTGGTAAAACTCGTTCCGTCTGCAACTTCCCGTCAATTCTAAAACGGATGATGACTTGATGTTCTTGAGGATCAATATGAATATCACTGGACTTCATAGACACCGCACTATAAATAATCTGGTTCACTAGACGCACAACAGGAGAATCATTATCTACGATATCATCTTGTTGCTCCATCTGACTTGCAGTAGTTTCTGGTTCTTCAAACAGCAAGTCATCAAATAATTCATCATCATAATATCTAGTAATCGTTCGTGTTATATCATCTTTTGACGCAATCGCAGTTTCTATATGAAATCCTGTGGAAAGTCGTAAATCTTCAATCGTATTGTAATCCATTGGGTCCGCCATCGCGACAAATAATTTATCTCCATCTTTTTTCAACGGAACAATCATTTTTTGCTGCGCTAAACCTTTAGGTACAATATTAAACAACTTCGGATCAAACGGATATCGGAACAAGTTGACGTGAGGAATTCCGAGTTGGAACTCCAACACTTCAATTAATTGCTGCTCCGTAATATACCCACGCTGCAATAACGCATCACCAAGTCGCTCATCCCGAGACTTTTCTTTCAACGTACTCATTAACTGTTCGTCCGTCAGCAAACCAGACTCTATTAATAAATCTCCAAGACGTTTTCTAGTTGTCGCCATCTGAATCCCCCTTTATCAATCGATTGGATTACCATTCTTGTCGACTTTAATCAGATTGCCGCCTTTATCGTAATCAAAGTTTACGTCATCTTTTTCACCGGAACCGTTCGAGTTACTTGAACCGCTTCCGTTAGATGATCCTGAGCCTTTGCTTCCCGCTTCCAAGTTACCATCGCTACCTGATCCGCCACCATTTGGAGAAGTGGAGCCATTTCCGTTAGAGGAATTAGACGGATTATCAGTCGACCCATTACCAGAAGTGTTTCCATCGGTATTGCCAGAGTTACTATCCACATTACTATCAGGGACTTTCTCTACTACTTTTTCTAAACTATGACGTTCAATAATTGGTTGCGGTGCATAGAAATCAACCGATACATCTTCAATCTCTTCCAATGAACCATTCAGCATAACATTACGTTTAACCGCAACCTCCATGCCTTTCTTACCTTTATCCACTACTTCAATCGCACCCGCATTTACAAAAGCGCTATAACGGATAACCGTTTTAGGGTCATATTTTGTAATTTTCTCCACTTCAGTATCGTAGCTATGCACAAATGGCAGACCTTCAATCGACAGCTCCAATTGTGAGCCTGTCCAATCCGTACGAATTGTGAAGACTGTTTGATTAGGGTTCGTGAAAAGAAAATCCAAATCGAGCTTACGATTAATCGCCGCTTCGAATCCTGGTTCAACGCCTGCTGGCAATTCAGTAGAAATATTTCGTTCATCCATGATCCAATTCGTTTGCAGTGCCGCTTTATATAGAAGAGAAGCCATAATCGTCATTTGTAAATCTGTCGCACTAGCAGCCTCTTTACCTTCTAGATATTTACGGAATGAAAACGAGGAATTCGGCTGAATTTCTAAACCATCCAAGTCGTCCATCAATAATTGGAGCCCTTTAGCTAATCCATCCACTTTATATTCAGCAGACGCAATGACTTGTTTCTGTTCATATAGCTCCGGTATAAAATTCGCTAGATAGACTTGCTGTGGCATAATCCCACTTTGTAGCTGAACTTCTATTTGTGAAGCAATCTTCTCCACGTCATCTTCACTAAATGTTAGCGAATTAAAATTCTGCTTCATTACCGTTCGAAGCCCTTCACGGGAGACATGTGAGACTAAGGAATTATCATCTCCACTTTTAGCTTGGGTTAATGTGGCGTCGGGATCAAAACTAACTACCTCTGCCGGTATATCTACTTGTAGATCTTGTACAATTAGCTGTACGGATAAAGTTTGTTCAAGCTCTGCAAAATTATTTACTAGCTTTTCTTTCGCATCTTTACGATTATGTTTTGATATCTCAAACGGCCCTGCATATGTGTGCTTACTGAACTTTTTAAAATTCGAGAAGAAGCCGTCGCCTGCATATGCTTGTTGGGTGAATACTGCGGAGATGACTAGTAGTAGAGCGCCTAGCGTCAATCCGACTTTGTATAGTTTTGGTTTCATTTTAGATGATCACCTTTTCGTTTCATTTAGTCAAACAGGTTAGTAGATCACATTCTCAAGAACAGGGGGTTGCCAATTTATCTTAACTGGTTCTTGAGGTTCAACTGGATTAGTAGGACTAGTATGAGTTTCTATACCACACTTCTTTTCATACTCAGTAGCTGAAAGTTTAATAACGTTATTACTCTTATACTTTGACTCCTTAGATGTTTTGAATGAGTTAGAATAGTATATGTTACTGTCATCATCCATAGTTAGTTTTCTAACATCAAAATCTATCGCACAGACTTTTGAATCGTCCATCGTCATAATGTCTGATGTTAAATAATTTGTAGATACAACAGAATCGTCTAATTTTAAAGTAGTACTAGATTTAATTTGCTTAGCTATCAATAAACTTTCTTCTAATTCTCCTCCGTTACCGAGTGTTAATATTCCACCTATGTTTAAATTAGTATCATCCAACTTAAACTTTGTTGAAGATTGATAATCTCCTAAAACAATCATATTAACATCATCCAAATTTGTTCCATTTGTAGCTGTTACTTTTCCACCTACAAACACATCTGAGTCTTCAGCTTCCAGTGGTTTTGATGTGTGTAGAAAATAACCATCTATATGCAAAACAGAATTCTTTATAGTTGAGCCATTGGCGGTATGTGCATCACCTTTTATTCTTACCTCTGATCCTTCAACATAAAAAAGACCACCACCAGTATCCATCCTTACACCTACATCCAAATTCGAGTTTATGAAGCTAGCACCACCTGAATTGTAATTCGTAGTGATTGTTAAATCAGTTTTAACAAAGTCAGCTTGCCCGTTCGCTTTGTATGTATTAGTACTAATAATGGAATTTCCAATATTAGCGGTTTGAACTTCTAATGAATTTGCTATTGTTAATTGGACTTCATTGAATGTTGTGGTACCACCATTAAAATCTCTAGCTATTATTTTTGAGTTTTGAATAGAATTTTTACCTGATGTAATACTAGTATCTACTATTACATCCGAGTTATTTATATTCAAATCAGCCGTTTGCTCGAATTTCTTCGTTTTAACTTTTGAATTATTAAGCGATATAGAACTATTACCTTTCAAAGTGCTTCCTACAACAATTTCAGTATTTTTAATATTTAAATTCGCTGCTTCAATTTGATTTTTAATATTAATAGATGAACCCACTATATCAATAGTGCCCCAAGAAGTTAGATAGTTATCAACAAACAACATGGAATTATTGATAGAAAAATTAGCTTCGTGTTTATTCGAAATGTAACAGTCAAGATTGGATAAATTTCCGGTTGAGGAAGTGCATGCATTTTTTTGTTTTATAATACCTTTAATATCAGCAGGAGCTTTTGGAGAGTTGGCCAGCCTTGGACTTTTTATAGATGGCATCGTAACGAGACTTCCACCAGAAGGAGATAATTTATCTGGATACACAGGTGTGTTACCTCCTGCTAGTTCAACTTTCGGGAATATATAAGTGTAACTAAAAGTAAGGTCTTTCGCTTTTTTTTGTAGTTTAGCACTCTGCGGCAACTCGCCCCCTACCATACCTTCTACTGTCACAAAGATATCTCCATCTATAGTTTTTAGTATGATTTCTGCGGCGATTAATTTGTGTCTGTACGAATCATCAACAAGTTCTATAGCTGATTCATTTAGCAAGGTGGTTTTGCGATCTTCTAGTTTAACAAGGAATTTTTTCACAATTTCATTTTGAATTTCAACATAGTCAATAGGAGTATCTACATAAGCTATTCCTTTCTTCTTTGCTTGTGCTGCCGCTATAGCTTTGGCGGTACGCGCTTCGTTTTCTAATCTAATAAATTCTGCTTCTAATTCATTTTCATCGTATACTTGCTTTAATTTCCAAGTATAATATTCCAGGCCAGATTCTGCTGATACCACTACCAAATTATTTTCATCCACAGTTGTTTCTTGCACACGGTTACTTAGTGCACCACGCATAAATACTGCTGTAATGACGGTAATAAATACAATGGCAAATAGGACAATAATTAAAGCATAACCTTTTTCATTATTTAGTTGTTTCATCACGTAAACCCCCTACATCAGGTTTATTAGTTTTAATACGAGCAATGGTAGTCGGTATCTGAACAACTCGCTTGCTATTTTTAGGATCGATTACCGCAAAATTTGTTAAATCCAAGTCCATAGTTGTAGGCGTTTGTAATTCATCTTGTAAAATATATCTATAGTTAAATAGATTGCTAATTACACCATCGTATTGAGGCTTAGGCAAATGTTTTGTATCATACCCTTTACATTCTGTAACCTTCACTTCATTCGTGCTAATAGTTAGTTTATATTCGTAACAATTTCGATGGACTTGCTGAAGCTCAGATATTATGTAATTGGCTTCTTGTTGTAATTTTAAAGTAGAAGTTTCACCAACGTTAAACTTTGTTGCGACTGAGATAGTCGTCCAAATGACACCCGTTACTAGTGTCAAGAGAAGGAGCGTTGCAAGTACTTCAACAAGTGTCATACCTTTTTCATTTTTCAAAATGACATCTCCTCTCTAATCTAATTCTACGTAACCGAAAGTTTCACTAATTGTGTTCTCACTGACTTTTACTCTAATATGAATTTTGTATAATTCTTTTTGTCTACTTGCCGTATCTTCACCTATACCACTGCATGTTTGACCATTGACATTATAACAATCTATTTCTACAACATTGTTATGTTTACCAAGCCAAGTATAGGTTTCATAATCATTGGTACTTATACTGTTTTTAATTTTTTCATTGATTATTAATTTAGAGGGATTCTTTTTCAAATTAATTAATTCTACCTTAGCTGAATTCATAGTCTGTAATTTCGTCTCTGTCCGATCATTCACACTCACCATCTGAGGAAATATCGTCATAAAGCTAATGAAAACAATCCCAAGAATCGTTAGTGAAGCTAGTATTTCCACCAGCGTAAAACCTCTCTCATTTTTCCACTTCATGACGTTACTCCTTCCCCATTAACATTTATCATCATATTCTACTACTCCCACTAAAACTAAATACCTGAATATGAAACTAACAGTCTATAAAACACATTCTATTAAGCCTATTGTCTCATTAAACTACTCAATAAGTAAAGAGAGCCAACGACTACTTTTATATATTTTTGCGAACTATTCAAATCTACTTCTTCATATGAAATTATGCGGCTCGCTTCTATAGGACAAACCGCCTGCAAGTCCCCCGCTTTAGCAGCTTGTTCATGTGGAAAATCTACGAATGTAAAACTATTTGCAATCGGCTCCAAAATCTCAAGTGTCGCCTTATAATCTTTCGTATTCAACATCCCGACAACCCAATCGACATTCTCTCCCGGAAACTGCTCTTCAATCGTCCGCACCAACATACGTGCCGCGGCGGGATTATGCGCTCCATCAATATACACATTCTCCGCAATTTTTTGGAATCGAAAAGGCAATGCAACATTCGTAATCGCGTCTGCCACTTTGTCTTGTTTTAAAGGCACCCCTGCCAATGATAAAGCTTCTAGTGCTACTGCATGATTGATTGCCTGATGTGGGCCTTTCATATGCCGCACTGGAATTTCAAATGTAGACATACCCCTAAACTTTTCCGTTTCCCCTTGCTCCATAGTGAAATTCTCTCCATATGCACGCACTAAACTTTTTTTCATCTTTGCTTCTGCCAGTACAACCTCTTTCGCTTCTTCTGGTAGCTCTCCTATTACTACAGGAGTATATGGCTTAATGATGCCCGCCTTATGCTCTGCGATCTTCGCTAACGTGTCACCAAGAAACCCAATATGGTCTAGCGCAATTGACGTAATAACGGATACTAAAGGCGTTACGACATTCGTGCTGTCGTATCTGCCACCCATCCCCGTCTCAAGCAACACATAATCAGGTCCCGCGTTACGGAATGCTAAAAATGCCGCCACTGTCAGCAATTCAAAGTCTGTCAGCATACCACTCAATCCTGCGGCTTCCATCTCCTCGAACACATACTCCAATTCCTCATGTGTAATTGGCTTTCCATTGATTCGAATCTGATCATGTACATCCACTATGGCCGGTGAAGAAAATACGCCCGTTTCAAATCCGTGTGCTTGCAGGACAGCTTCCATTACCGCAATCGTCGAGCCTTTACCGTTCGTACCCGCCACATGAATAATTCGTAAATCTCTCTCAGGATTCAACACACTCGCCAATGCCTCTTCAATCGCGTCCAAACCCGGTTTAATCAAATCATCACTCATTATGTCAAATTGTTTTTTATATTCATCAAATTTTGGAATCAAAGAAATTCCTCCTGTGCTAAAATTAAGTTATATACAGTATAGCAAAGGTGGCGTCGGGATTGAAAAGTTGTTGGGTTATTTATAATGGTAGTTTAACGAGTGATAAATTCGCAGATCAAGCACGGCTTATACAGGAAGCGGCAGAGCGTGCTGGTGTACGTACGACAATTTTAAAAAATTATGAAATTCAGATGGATGTGCAAAATGAAGTGAAAGATCCTCCTGATTTCGTCGTCTTCCTCGATAAAGATACGCTGCTTGCACAGTATTTAAAAAATATGGGGATCCCCATCTTCAATGATCCTGAAGTCATTGAAACTTGTGATAATAAAGCAAAACAGTATCTTGAACTGGCAAAGCATGGTGTTGCGATGCCGAAGACGATCATCGCACCGAAAGTTTATCCTAATTTCACGATTACAGAAAGCGGATATTACGAGATTGTCCTTGAGACTCTTCGCTTGCCTATGATTATTAAAGAAGGTCATGGCTCATTTGGTATGAAGGTGTATTTGATCGAGACGAAAGATGCGTTTTATGAGAAAGTCGATGAGCTGCGTGGCGTGGATTATATCTTTCAAGAGTTCATTGAGACGAGTAGAGGTCGAGACTTACGCGTAAACATAGTAGGAGATCAAATCATTGCGGCTATGTATCGCCACTCAGAGACAGATTTTCGAGCGAATATTACGAACGGCGGCGTAGCTGAAGTGGTGGAATTGACTAGCGCACAGAAAACACTAGCTATGGAAGCGGCAAAAGCAGTTGGAGCAGAATTCGCAGGCGTTGATTTATTATTCGGTGCGGATGAACAGCCCCTCGTTTGCGAAGTGAACGGCGCAGCACATATCCGTAACCTCTTGAACGTCACCGGCATTAACGTAGCCGATGCAATGATCGCGTACATTCTGGAGAAGATTGAATGAAAGGCGCCGTTTACTATAATGAGGAGGAAGCGAAGAGGAATCACGCGTTTATCGACGATCTTTTGAAAGAAGCGAAAAATCTAGGGATTGAATTAAAGCTGATAACTAATTCGCCTACCGAGCCGCTTGATTTCATTTTATTCCGAGATCGTGATCCTACATTCGCTTTGGAATTGGAACAAGCGGGCTACCGAGTGTTCAATCGAGCGAGTGTCCAGAAAATCGCCAATGATAAACTGCGTACATTTGAACTCGCTACCCTACTTGGTATTCCCGCCGTTCCCACATTCCGAGCGGATCAACTTCCCCCCTTGCCCTTTGTAATGAAAACGCGCGGAGGTCATGGCGGTAATGAAGTATTTCTATGCGAATCTGTGAAGCAAACTGAAACTATTCTAAATCAATTCAATCATAATGAACTAATCGTGCAACCCTTCATCGAATCGAATGCAACAGATGTCCGCGTATTCATGTTGGGTAATGAAGTGTTAGGTGCTGTAAAACGAACTGGAGCGAAAGATTCATTCAAAGCCAACTACACATTAGGCGGCACAGTGGAAAAGTACACGCTGAACGATACTGAAATGAAACAAGTTCAAGCGATTTCCCGGGCAATTTCAAGCGACTATATTGGCATGGATTTCATACTTCCAATTTCAGGTGGCTGGTTGCTGAACGAAATCGAGGATCCAGTTGGTGCCCGTTCACTCTATCGAACACATGAGTTTTCAGTAGCGAAGAAATTATTGGAGTATGTCAAAAATCAGTTGGGTGATGAATCATGTTAAGAAAGTGCTATACTATTTTGGATGAAGTAGATACAAGTAAGACAGCACAGGATATGATTCGTTGGCAGAAAGAACGTGATGAGATAAGAAAGACTAACGGATCGTAATCGAACAAGCACCAAAAAAGTAAATCGCCCACTCCCTCGCCTATTTTCTAAAGGCAAGGAAGTGGGCAGTTTTTCAATTAACTCTTTATAAAAGAAGTAATCCAGTTTCCAATATATTCACGGGGAACTGTTAGAGTAATTCCAAGTTTCGATTCAGTTCCCATATAGGAATTAATATAGCCAGTATCCATGAAAACCGTAAACTCATAAAGGCTTTCATCATGAGGATCTTTTGAATAAGCGAAAGAAACCCCTGGGGAAAGTACACTAAGAGTTCCACAACTCTTTTCATCCATTTTCTTCATTTGTTCCAATAACGTTTCGATTTCTTGATTTATCCAAATAAAATTATGTGAGTAATTCAAGAATCCATAAGAGAAGGTTAGTTTGAATTCAATTTCGAATAGCCCATCCTCTGATTCTCCAATTTTGATTACTTCATGTTTTACTTCTGTTTCACTGAACTCGAAACTTCTATCTTTAAGTGTATATTCCATAGTCACTTATCCTTTCAATAATCTAATAGCTCATTCATAATTTATTCCCACACAAAGGGAAAAAAGAAATACCAATACTAGAAGTACCTCCATCATGAATCAGCAGTCGGTAATCTTGATCTGTTTTATCAAACAGGATTAATTGATCCGGACAATCAAACGGTTCATCGTGTATGTCGCATGTGAAATTTGCATGATACGCCATATCTTCGCAACAATGCTGTTTCATTCCTATTGACCTTCCTTTCTGCTACCTCAGTGCCGTTCTTTTATATTATTAAGTAAATTAACCATGCTAGTACATATGAGTGTAACAAACTCCACGGAACGTTTGTTGATGCACGTGAGAGTTGCGCCTATGATATATAGAGAGCAGGAGGGAAAACGATGGATACGAGTAAAGTTGGAGAAGTAATCTATAATTTGCGCAAAGAAAAAGGATTCACACAGAAGCAATTAGCCGATCAAATGAATATCTCGGATCGCACCATTTCAAAATGGGAGCGCGGATATGGTTGTCCTGATGTAACGCTTTTATCTAGCTTATCTACACTGTTAGGTGTAAATATAGAAAACATTTTAGATGGTGAATTACTATCTAATGAATTTATAGGAGGTAACATGAAAAAATCAAAGTACTTTGTATGCCCATCTTGCCATAATATCGTATTAGCAACAGGAGATATTACAATATCTTGCTGTGGTAGGAAGCTGGAAGCTCTCGAAGCGAAGAAAGCGAGCGAGGCAGAAAAACTAACGATTGAAGAAGTGGATAATGAACATTTTATCTCAAGTGATCACCCGATGACAAAAGATCATTATATATCCTTTATCGCCTTCGCCACTGGTGATCAAGTTCAAATCATTAAACAATATCCTGAGTGGAGTTTCCAAACACGCCTGCCAAAACGAAAACATGGCACTTTATTATGGTACGATACACAGTTAGGGTTGTATTATCAATTTATCTAAACAGCTAAAAGCACTTCTCCTCATGAAGTGCTTCCCTCTACACGATTCATTCCATTATTTCTGAAGAAGTCTATTGTTTGCTTACAGGTCATGTAAGCCAGTTCTCTATTGTATGAAGAAGCGTAAGGATCACTAAACCCGTGCTCCCCATCATACATATGTACATCTACATTCGGCTTCTCTAATTTCAAAACCATTTCTTTGGCGTCAAATGACTTTTCGACATTCGGAAAATAGCGCTCTTCGATTTTTTCTTAGGCAATGCACCTTGCTTCATTTTCTGATCCAGTCTCTTAATAACAAATATCACAATCAGGCCCGCTATTATAATAGGTAATACAATACCCTAAATTTCAATAATTGCTTGCATAACTAAACCGCTCTCTGTGAGGACCTATAATAATATTATGTAAACCACCTTAATGAAATCTCAGTATTAGATTCACAATTCTAAAGATGGCTAGCACCTCTAGTAACGGTTCTCCACTACTCAATTAACACGTTCCCTACATATTCTACCGTTCCACTATCTGCAAGAAGGTGTAAGACAATAATATATTCACCCTTCTCGTTAGGCATGTTGAAAACTTCCCCATCTACCTCGATTTCTGTCTTGATTCCATCTTTCATGACATAAGCGCTTAACTTCCTGATAGCAAAATCCTGAGTGACAAATACGATTCTCACTTCTTGCCCTTTATGGTAAACCAATGTTTTCTGATCTCTTGCGACTGACAAAATATCATCTGTTTTCTTAGTATACAATTTGTCCGAATCCCACTCGATATTCACCGCGGTCAATTCTTCTGTATCAGGATATTCCGTATGATTCATTAGAGTAACATCTGGAGGGGTGAAATCATAATCTTCTCCAAAACATGCGGTTAGTAGAAGTGTTGAAAATACTATAATTCCTAACTTCGCGAATAATCTCATAGAACACCTCTTTACTTTTTAGTTTTCCTTCCACATATCACTCTTTGCCATCATACCAACTAAGCGCTTTACGCTCCAATTCCTTTACAAACAGATCCTTTCCATCTATATAGGATTCTATGTCGTTTGGAAACATGGAAGCTAGTTTCATTTTCAAGTCGCCATAGAGCTTACTCTCCTCGGGATATAGGCGAAGATAATCTCTAACAGCTAAATGACGGCCAATGTCATATGAATTGCCCTCCTCGAACACATGGATGTGATGCGTTCGAGTCTGTTCACCTTTTCTAAAATAACGTCTTCCCTTCATTCCAAATTCACCAAGCGCTTCATAACCGATTTCATTCATCTGCGTACTCAAGGCGTCAACATTTTCTATTGTCTTTACTACGGGCATTATATCAATAATTGGTTTAGCTGTTAGACCTTCTACAGATGTACTGCCGATGTGATGAATACTTACTAATTCTTCTTCAAAAACCGTGGCGATCTTTTGAGATTCTATTTTAAACAATTCTGGCCATTGAGTGTTGTATTCCACTACTTCCACTTTCATATCGTTCCTCCCTATCTATTTTATCGATCTACGTTTAACCACTTTGTTAATCTTCCCAATAAAAGATGGCATCCAACACTAGATATTGTCGCTCATTCCGATAAATTGTCGGGATTTTCGTTTTAAAAGATAGTGGTACACTCATTTCTTTTGCAGCTAATAGCTTGTAATCAAATTCCTCTAAAGCATTCTGTAATTCTAATGCTAGTATTCCTAATTCCTCACCAACAGCTAGCGAAATTGGTTCATCAAGAATTGTACCTTGTCCACTTCTTACTTCCTCGTTCGTCTCTATACGAATTGTTCTATACCTAACGTCTTCTCCCATTATAGCAACTGGTGCTAGACGACTTATATCGAGTATAATACCTTTTATCTCGATCTCACGCATTCCATTTTTTTCTTCCACAACGATACAATCTTCTTTCCAATAACAAAAAAACTCCACAAAGGAAGCATAGCCACTGCCAAAATGATCCCATTCCGCTTCGCAGAGCACATTGTGGATGCGATTGATTCGATAGAACAGCCGATTGATATGTGCCAAGATCTCTTTTTCATCATAGCTATCATAAGGAAAGGTGTCCCCTATAACTTCACCTTTGACAAGCATTCGCAATTGCTGATCTGTAAAAATTAAAAACACCTCATTTATCTACTATTTTACTCCACGCCACTCTCGAGAATCGAAAACGTCTCTTGTTCACAATCTATCTCTGCCAACGCCCCATACGGTAATATAAACTTAGGTTCTGTATGCCCAAAGTTCAAGTTGTATAAAATAGGCAAATGCTCCAAACCATATTCTTTCATCACGTTCAGAATTTCCTCTTTATACTCATTAAAATATTTTTCGTCTTGAGGTTTACCGAATATAATCCCATTCACTTTCTGTAAGATTCCTTGTGCTGCATAATTTCTTAACCAGTATCGAATCAAACTAGGCTCGGGCTTCTCTTCGGATGTTTCAAAGAATAATATACTGTTGTTCCAATACTCGTCTTCTGGCCAAATCGCCGTACCCTTCGCAAATTCTAATACTTCGATACACCCGCCGATCAATCGTCCTTGCACAGTACCTGAGCCTTGAAGCAGTTCGTATCCAGTATTCTTATTCATCGTACGTCGCTTTTCTTTATTCTGAGCGATCCATTCCAACCGCTCACTTGTCCACTTTTCAGCTGGCTGGATCTCACCAATAATTTCATTAGAAAAGAGAGTCCGATTTACCATCTCAACCGTGTAGGAATCCATCTCAATATTTTCAGCGAAATCGGTTAATATTGCTGGCCCGTAGAATGACGAGAGTCCTGCTTTATGACAAAACAGATGAGATACCGTAACATCAGAGTATCCCATGAAGATTTTCGGATTTTCTTGTATTACGCTAAAATCGATATATGGAAGTAAGCGGATGCTGTCCTCTCCTCCGATATTCGCAATAATCCCTTTAATATTCGGGTCCTTAAATGCAGTCATCAAATCTTCTGCACGAGCTTTCGGATTCTCATAGAGAAAGGCGGCCCCCTTTAAACTGTTTGGCATCGGCACAATAGTTAAGCCGAAAATATCTTCCAATCTCTTTACGCCTTGCTCATATCGCCACCTGATGTCCGGTTCGCCCGCGCCTCCCCACGAAGGACTCACTGTTGCGACCTGATCACCACGCTGCAATTTCTTCGGTTTAATTAACATTCGCTTCTCTCCTTTATATATTCATAGCTGTAAAGTACATATATAATATAAACATTACCGGAATAAACGTGATAATAAACCCTAAAACACGAATCCTTTTGCTTAACTGCAAAGCTAAGCCGACTGCCCATATTACGATTAAACCTAGTATGGCAATATTAGGAGTAGAATCTTCTCCCATTCCGCTAATTCCATAGCCTACAACACTATTAATCAGCACAAATAAACCAGTAAAAATATTTACTACAATGAACAGTATTCTATTCAAGCAAATTCCCCCCCTATTACTCTTAAAGAATCCATTTCATTTGTATCGTTTTCAACATATGGCCGTCAAAGTGATCATCATATTCTTTAACCGTCTCAAATCCTATCGCTTCATAAAACTTCCGCCCAACTAGATTTTCCTTTTCCACTTCGACCACAATTTCTCTCATCTCTCCCAGAACTTCAATTCCCTTTTGTATAAGAGCCGAACCCAATCCCTTCCCTTGTCGATCAGGATAAAGATAAATAGCACGCAGTTCGGATTTGACGCCTTCATCTACCTGTGAAAAATCAGCAAACCCAACTACTTCATTTTCATCTTCTACAACAAATAGATTAGAATTTTGTAGACGGGTATTCATCATACTAGTACTATAAGCCGCATCCAAAAAGCAATCTTGAATCGCACGCGGAATCATCCCCTCATACGTAGCATGCCAACTCACCCTAGCAATATCCTGTACTCTCTCAATATCCTTACTTAACATCTCCCGAACTAAAGAACCCATAGAGCACTCTCCTAACATTCATAATGTCGTGATTCCAATTATACCCATCCGACTGGATGAATACTATATTTAACATATGATTTTAGTTTGGGAGCGTAGGAGACGCCCCTGGAAAGCGTCCCCTACGAAGCGTAAATCCCTATCTCTCTTCCCTTAATCCTCACCAACCCCAAACGACAAAAGCCCATCCAACAGCATCGCGCTGTCAAATGGGCTTTCAACTTCTTCAAACTACTTTTAAATTTCCTTCAGTTCCGCAATACGACGTTCAACCGCCGCATACTTCTCCAAATAATCCTTCTCTTTCGCACGTTCTTCCTCAACAACTGACTCAGGCGCCTTGGCAGTAAAACGTTCATTCGACAACTTGCCCTGAACCCGCTTTACTTCACCTTGCCACTTGCCAAGTTCCTTCGTCAAACGAGCTAACTCTTCTTCAATATCAATCAATCCTTCAAGCGGCAAATACAACTCTGCCCCCGTCACGACTGCTGACATCGTCTTGCCTGGCGCATTCGCCTTCACGCCAATCGTCAACGTTTCTGGATTACAGAAACGCACAATATAGTTACGATTCTCTTCCAGTACCGCCACCGTCTTCTCATCTTTCGCCGAAATATACAAATCGACTTTACGACTCATCGGTGTATTCACTTCTGCACGGATAGTACGTACGGATTTGATAATGTCCATCAACAGTTTCATATTCGAAGCACGGGACTTGTCCATCATCGTTGCATCTACTTCTGGCCACTTCGCTACGGTGATTGACTCGCCTTCATGTGGAAGGTTCTGCCAAATCTCTTCTGTAATGAAAGGCATCAATGGGTGCAATAAACGCATCGTCTGATCTAGAACATGCGCAAGAACCGAACGTGTCATTTTTTTCGCTGCTTCATCTTCACCGTATAGTGGCAATTTCGCCATTTCGATATACCAGTCACAGAAATCATCCCAGATGAAGTTATATAACGCGCGACCCATTTCACCGAACTCATAACGGTCAGCTAAGCTAGTTACTGATTCAATCGTTTCATTCAGACGAGTTAAGATCCATGCATCTGCAACGGATTTCTCTCCTGATAGATCGATTTCTTCATACGTCATACCGTCCATATTCATTAACGCGAAACGGGAAGCGTTCCAAATTTTATTAGCAAAGTTCCAGATCGCTTCTACTTTTTCTGTAGAGTAACGCAGATCTTGTCCTGGTGAAGAACCTGTTGCTAGGAAGTAACGCAATGCGTCTGCACCATATTGCTCAATTACGTCCATTGGATCTACACCGTTGCCAAGAGATTTAGACATTTTTCGCCCGTCTTCCGCGCGTACTAATCCATGGATCAAGACATCCTTGAATGGACGTTCTTCGGTGAATTCAAGTGCTTGGAAGATCATGCGGGACACCCAAAAGAAGATAATATCATATCCTGTAACAAGGGCATCTGTCGGGTAATATTTTTTGAACGTTTCGCTGTCAACATCTGGCCAGCCCATAGTCGAGAACGGCCATAGAGCAGATGAGAACCAAGTATCCAGTACGTCATTGTCTTGTGTCCAGTTTTCTTCATCAGCTGGTGCTTCTTGACCCACATAAATTTCGCCTGTTGTGTTGTGATACCAAGCCGGAATTCGGTGACCCCACCATAGTTGACGAGAAATACACCAGTCGTGTACGTTTTCCATCCAGCCCAAGTATGTTTTCTCGAAACGTTCAGGCACAAACGTTACTTTTTCTTCTTCATTTTTCTGAAGATTGATTGCTTGCTCAGCAAGTGGCTGCATATTGACGAACCACTGTGTAGAAAGGTAAGGCTCGACTACTGCGCCGCTTCGTTCCGAGTGTCCGACAGAGTGCATATGTTCTTCAATTTCAAATAGCACATTCATCTCTTGTAAGTCTTTGACGATTTGTTTACGGCATTCGAAACGATCCATACCTTCATACTTACCTGCTAATTTATTCATCGTGCCATCTTCATTCATCACCAACACACGTGGCAAGTTATGACGGTTACCTATTTCAAAGTCATTCGGGTCATGCGCTGGTGTGATTTTGACTGCGCCGCTTCCGAAGTCCATTTCTACGTAGTCATCCGCGACGATCGGAATCTCGCGTCCTACAATCGGTAATTTGACCATTTTGCCGATTAAATGCTGGTAGCGTTCGTCATCCGGATGAACCGCAACAGCTGTATCACCGAGCATCGTTTCAGGACGTGTTGTCGCTATTTCAATTGAGCCTGTGCCATCTGTCAGTGGGTAGCGCATATGATAGAATGCACCCTGCACATCTTTATGGATAACCTCAATATCAGATATCGCCGTCTTTGTCGCAGGATCCCAGTTGATGATGTATTCACCGCGATAGATCAGCTTTTTCTCATACAACTTAACGAATACTTCGCGTACCGCTTTTGACAAACCTTCATCCAAAGTAAAACGCTCTTGGGAGTAATCGAGAGCCAGACCAAGTTTCGCCCATTGTGCACGGATATGGCTCGCATATTCTTCTTTCCATTTCCATGTTTCCTGTACAAAGTTTTCACGGCCAAGATCATAACGGGTTTTGCCTTCAGCGCGAAGTTTTTCTTCTACTCTCGCTTGTGTCGCAATTCCCGCATGGTCCATTCCTGGCAACCACAACGCATCATACCCTTGCATACGCTTCATGCGGATGAGCATATCTTGTAACGTCGTATCCCAAGCGTGCCCTAAGTGAAGCTTACCTGTGACGTTCGGTGGTGGAATTACAATTGTGTATGGTTCTTTTTCGCTTGTTACATCCGATTCAAAATACTTCCCTTTAAGCCACCATTCATAACGTCCTTTTTCAACTGCCTGTGGATCGTATTTAGTCGGCATCGTCAATTCATCAGTCATTTCAGTTCCTCCTTCAAATAAAAAGGGATACAAAAAAGCCCCACTCATCCCGGTAAAAGGACGAAGGAGCTCGTGGTACCACCTTTATTTATGAACGCTAAAAAGCATTACATCTTCATGATTTGGTAACGGTCTTCACCGGATCCTGCTACTACAACTTCACAGAAACTGCTCATAGGGGACTTCCATATGTTGTTTCCAGGTACGTTCCACCAATCGCACCCTCTCTAAAGAAAACGGTTCACATGTACTTTCCTACTCTTCGCATTTATATTCATATACCCATTATTATACGCGAAACATGTAGAGTCCGTCAACTGAATAGTAGTCTATAGAGAAAGGATGGTGAACGATGCGAAGAGGTTATAATCCATATCTATTGCCGCCATGGCTACGGAAAACGAGATTTTACTGTAAAGGCTGTATCATCCCATTAACCGTGTTTCAGTTGATCCGGTTGCTCATTGTCCCGACGACCGGCGACTTTTTAATATTTTGCTTACTCGCTGCTTTGTCCTTCTGCTTCTACAAAAACATTATTTGAATGGAAGATCTTTCTCGTTACATCGTCATCCATCTCGGCGATGTATAAGAGAAAGTCTTCCATTTCATTATTTACTTGTTCCACCGCACGGTCAGCATTTGCGAGAAACTCCATATGGGAAGTCGATGCAGCCACGAACTGTGGTGCTGCTGGCTCTTCTTCAATAACAACCGGTTCTTGTACAGGCTTTTCCTGTTTCAAGTAAACAGTCCACTCGAGCTTCAACCCTCCGTCTTCTTGTGATGAAGTTTTAATATCTGTTACTTCAAGTTGTAAGTCTCCATCGAGTTCTACCGGCAGATCAACATTCAAAGGCACAGCGTATTCAAAATATCCTTTACTATTTTCTACTTCCACGTCATTAATGACTAATACATCTTCAGTTATCAATTCCACTTGCTTGTCTGCATCAAATACAACGTTTGCCGCGATATGATAGATCCCTTGCAAACGGACCGCTTCTTCCGTACGATCCTCCGTAAACCCTGGTGTCACCTTTACCTCAGCCGATTCAGCAAATGCCCCATACTCAGCAGGGAAATAAAAAGACTCATGCAATGTCCATTGATGCGTCGTCATTTTCGCTTCACTCCTTTTCTTAACTCAGGCTACTATATGAAAAAATGGAGGAGTTTAGAAGTGAAGTATAGCGTAGATTGGAAATGAAATAATGGCTACCCAGCTATTCCGCAAATTTTTATCAAAAAAAGCGCCAAGCAAATAACTTTGCCTGACGCTTCATCATTATCGCTTCAATTTCTCAAACACTGTATGGAATGCTTCCACAGTTTTCGCGATGTGTTCTTCTGTGTGTGCTGCTGACAAGAACATACCTTCGAATTGGGAAGGTGGTAATAAAATACCTTCTTCCGCCATCAGACGGTAATACTCTGCAAACAACTTCAAATCAGATGTCTTCGCTTTATCGTAGTTATTAACACGTTGATCCGTAAAGAAGAACCCGATCATCGAACCTGCACGGTTGACGGTATGCGGAATATTATTAGCTTTCGCTGCTGCTCGGAAGCCTTCTTCCAACTGATCACCAAGCTTGATGAAGTGTTCGTATGTTTTCGGCGTCAACTTTCTCAACGTTTCGATACCCGCTGTCATTGCTAATGGGTTACCAGACAATGTACCCGCCTGATAAATAGTTCCTGCAGGCGCTACATGCTCCATAATCTCGCGAGAACCGCCATACGCTCCTACAGGCAGTCCGCCACCAATTACTTTACCAAGACATGTTAGGTCCGGTTTGATGTTGAAATGACCTTGTGCACATTTATACCCTACACGGAATCCGGTCATGACTTCATCAAAGATTAGTAATGAACCATTTTCTTCTGTCAACTCACGTAAACCTTTAAGGAAGCCGTTATCAGGTCCTACAACACCCATGTTTCCTGCAACTGGTTCTACAATAATTGCAGCAAGGTCGTTTCCGTACTCTTTAATAGCCAATTTGACACTTTCAAGGTCGTTATATGGAACCGTGATTGTGTTAGACGCAATCGATTCAGGTACTCCAGGGCTATCAGGTAAACCTAATGTAGCAACGCCGGATCCCGCTTTAATGAGCAAGGAATCCGCATGCCCATGATAGCAGCCTTCGAATTTAAGGATTTTATTACGCTTCGTATAGCCTCGAGCTAAACGAAGTGCACTCATCGTCGCCTCCGTACCGGAAGATACCATACGTACCATTTCGATGGATGGTACACGGTCGATTACTAGCTCTGCCAATTCATTTTCTAGAAGAGTGGGTGCTCCGAAACTTGTACCTGTTTCAGCTACTTTCTGAATTGCTGATACTACATCAGGGTGTGTGTGTCCTAGGATTAGAGGACCCCAAGACAGAATGTAATCTATATATTCATTGCCATCGATATCCTTAATAATCGCACCTTTACCACTTTCCATAAAGATCGGATCCATGTTGACTGATTTGAATCCACGAACTGGTGAGTTGACGCCACCTGGCATTAACTCAACTGCTTCTTTGAATGCCTGTTTAGATTTTGTATATGTTTTTTGTCCCATATTACTTCTCCTCCAACCAGCGAGCAGCATCTTTTGCATGATACGTCATGATGATATCTGCGCCTGCACGCTTCATACTTGTTAACGTTTCTAATACAATTTTCTTCTCATCTACCCAGCCATTTAATGCAGCAGCTTTGACCATAGCATATTCTCCACTGACATTATAGGCTACGACAGGCAATAATACGTGATTCTTCACGTCGCGAATGATATCAAGGTAAGACAATGCCGGCTTAACAATTAGGAAGTCCGCACCTTCAAGAATATCAGTTTCCGCTTCACGCATGGCCTCCATACGGTTTGCCGGATCCATTTGATACGTTTTACGATCACCAAATTGTGGTGTGGATTGCGCTGCTTCACGGAACGGACCGTAATAAGCAGATGCATATTTAACTGCATACGACATGATTGGAATGTTTTGGAACCCTGCATCATCTAGTGCTTGACGAATAACTGCCACAAATCCGTCCATCATATTCGATGGCGCAATAATATCTGCTCCCGCTTTCGCTTGACTGACCGCTGTCTTGGCAAGCAATACAAGGCTGGCATCATTATCTACATCATTGTCATGAATAACGCCACAGTGACCGTGATCTGTATACTCGCATAAGCAAGTATCTGCTACTACGACTAATTGCGGGTGACGTTCTTTCACTGCGCGTGTTGCACGCTGAATGATTCCTTCGTCGTCATATGCTTCAGAACCGGTTGCGTCCTTTTCGGAAGGAATACCGAATAAAATAATAGAGGAAATACCTAATTCGACTACTTCATCCGTCTCTTTCAATAATAAATCAATTGAAAACTGATCTACTCCTGGCATGGAAGCGATAGGATTACGTACGTTCTCGCCTTCTGTAACAAAGATAGGATAAATGAAATCCGCTGCTTTAATTTCCGTCTCTCTTACCATCGCTCGAACGGTCGGATGTGTACGAAGTCTACGATGACGCTTAAATTCTATTGGATTCATTTGAATTCTCCCTTTCGTTTGGCCAGTTCATGGACTAGCTCGACTAATGTATACGTTTCAGGTTTGACGTGAACGGGCGCACCTACTTTTAACAGTGCACGCTCCGTAACATGTCCAATTGCGCAAACCGTAAAGCCAAACCACGTCGTTTTCGGTGCAATACGTGAAGAGAACACTTCCACCGCTGACGGACTTGCGAACAGTACGGACACCTGGTTTTTATGAAGTATAAAGCGACTCAATTTATCTATTTCACTCGTTGCACTCTTGGTCTCATAGACTGTCCATTCCGATACATGAAACGGCAACTCCTCACGAATTAAACTTCCTGCGAGAGAACCTTTCAAAAAGACCACATGTAATCGTTCTGACTTTTTCGGATTAAACTGTTTGACGAAAACATCTGCACTAAACACGCTAGGAATGAAAGATACAGCAAAACCGAGTCGATCTAGCGCAGCCGCTGTTCGCGTTCCGACCGCGGCAACTTTTCCGTTATACGTATCCGCTGTTACATTGAAGCGTACCATTTTCGCACGGAATGCAGCAACTGCTGATTGGCTCGTAAAAATGAGCCAATCAGCTTTCATTGCTTGTTGCAACTTTTGCTGATCAGCCTTCTTCTGTATTTCTCCCACTTCAATAAGGGGAATCGAAACCGGAATGCCGCCGTACTTTTTCACAAGTTCGGCCGCTTCCGTAGATTTTGGTGTTCCGGTGAAAATAACCGTTTCTCCTGCTAACGGTAATGCATTACGCATCCATTTCCGCCTTCACTTTCTCGATTACTTCAGCAGCACCTTGGTCACGTAAAATTCTGCTAACTTCTTTACCAACTGCAACAGGATCTGTTCCTTTCACCGTTTCACGGAACACTTGAATTGCATCCGGAGACGCGATGAAGCCAGTCATTTCCACTTCATTACCATCAAACGTTGCAAATCCACCGATGGGTACTTGGCAAGAACCATCCATTTCATTAAGGAATGTGCGCTCAGCCTGTAACTCAACCCAAGTCTTCTCATCCGTGAGTTTCGCCAGTTCATTTAGTAATTCTGCATCATCTTCACGACATTCAATCGCTAATGCACCTTGTCCTACTGCTGGGATACAATCTTCAAGCGATAGGTGTTCTGTGACGATGTTATCATCCCAACCCATACGCTTAAGTCCCGCAGCCGCTAAGAGAATTGCGTCAAATTCACCGTCACGTAATTTACGTAAGCGTGTATCAATGTTACCGCGAATCCACTTAATTTCAATATCTGGACGCAACATTAATAACTGTGAACTGCGACGAAGACTAGATGTACCGACAACCGCTCCGATTGGCAAGTCCATGAAGCGAACATGATCGTTTGCGATGTATGCATCGCGTGGATCTACACGTTTAGGAATACAGCCGACAGTCAAACCGTCTGGAATTACCGCAGGCATATCTTTCATGCTATGTACGGCAAAATCAATTTCTTTATCAAATAATGCTTGCTGAATTTCTTTTACGAATAATCCTTTACCGCCAACTTTTGACAACATGACGTCCAAGATTTGATCGCCTTTCGTCACGATCTCTTTTACTTCAAACTCAAATGGTGCACCCGCCTGCTTCATTTGTTCGATGAACCATTTCGTTTGAGTTAATGCTAGTTTACTTCTGCGTGAACCTACAATAATTTTTCTCACAAAACTCTTCCTTTCCTATATCCATAAATGAAATTGTGACAGCGTACTGCCCAAAAAGAAATTAACGACCGTTAAGAGAAATGCAAATATTGTCATCCAGGCAAACTCCATTGATTGAAGCTTTCCCTTATAGTTGAAATAAATAACTGAAGAATAGATGAGTAATACTGCAAATGACCCCATAATTTTCACATCAAAAGGAGACCAGTGTTCAAGCGCTACGTACGCCCATTGAACTCCGAATAATAAACTAACGAATAAAATCGGAATGCCGGTATAAATCGACATTTTCATCCCCGTCATGGTCTGATGTAAATTAGGTAGACTGGAAAATCGTTTTCCAAACTTTTTACTTTTCAATACGTTATATACAATCAAATATAATACCGCAAAAACAAATGCTAATGCGAACACTGCGTACGAGAGGATTGCTGACGTAATATGAACAAATAGTACTTCTGAAATGAGCGAATCACCAACAGTGGATGCTGTGTATTTCAAATTGGAAAAGACATGAATCATTAAAAATGCAAATCCAATAATATTTGTGAAAAACACCATGAAGTTTACTTTATAAATCAACTGGAACACAATAGATAAAGTGACCAGCAACCACACATAAAAATATATTCCTTCAACTAACGATAATACCGGAAAGCGTTTCATCTGAATAATATAAAGTGATAAGATTGCGGTTTGTGTAAGCCATACGGTAACGATGAGCCAAAAAGCAATACGTTGGACAGCTTTTGACTTCTTCAAGTAATCAATAAAGTAAAAAACAAGACCGAGGGCATAAAGAACAATCATGAATTCCTGAAGTCTTGCGACGGTTAAATCAACCATATGCTATTCTCTGCCTTTCAAGCGAAAACCTCTCTTTTGATAGTAAGGTGTGTTCGTCTTCATTGTCTCAAATGAGAGGGTGATACTGCAAATAATTGCATCCATGGAAAGCATCTTTTTACTAGTGCCATGAATGCTTATACATAAATAGTATATTTACCTGCATTAAAAAAGTGGGCCTGTACCGTTCTTGTGAAAGACAGATACAGAACCACCTGGGATTAGTGTTGATAATGTAAGTTCGTCACATCAACAACATCTGATTTTTGATCAGCACGTTTTTGAAGACGTTCTTTTGCTTGTAATGCCAGCTGTTCCTTTTCTGTTACGACATCTTCGGAAATTCCAAAGATTTGTTCGAAAAGTGCGAGTTTCTCCGCTGCTTTTTTATCAGTAGATAATTCTTTAGCCTGTAGAATAGGTTCTTTTAATAATTGATTAATAATCGACTTTGTATGCTTGTTCAGAACCTTCTTTTCACGTTCTGTTAAATCCGGCATTTTATTTTCGATGCTGATCATTGTTTCACTCTGAATACGACTCGCCTTCTTGCGTAGTGCAGAGATCATCGGCACGACGCCAAGTGTTGTTAACCATTCTTTAAACGCAACAACTTCTTGTTCAATCATCAGACCGATCTCATCAGCTGCACGCTTACGTTCAGCCAAGTTTGCTTCGACAATACCTTGAAGATCATCGATATCATACAAGAATACACTGCTCAATTCACCAATTTTCGGATCAAGATCACGAGGCACAGCGATATCCACCATGAATAGCGGCTTGCCTTTACGTAGTCTCTCTACATAATCCATTAATTCATAATCGATGACGTATTCAGTAGCGCCCGTTGAACTGATTAAAATATCTGCTTCGAGTAACAAACACTGCAACTCTTGCATAGATTTCGCTTCACCATTAAATTTCGCCGCTAGAATTTCTGCCTTAGAGAATGTTCGGTTGATTACAGTAATCTTCCCAACACCACTTCCCTGCAAGTTCTTAACTGCTAATTCACCCATCGTACCTGCACCAAGAATGGCAATATGCTTATCCTTTAGTGAACCGAAAATCTTTCTACCCAGTTCTACTGCTGCATAAGAAACTGACACAGCATTTTCACCAATTGCTGTGTCGGTATGTGCTCTCTTCGCTGTTGTGATCGCTTGTTTGAATAACTCATTGAATACGGTACCTGTTGTACCAATATTTTGTGCAGCGAAAAAACTACTGCGAACTTGTCCTAATATTTGCGTTTCACCGAGTACCATGGAATCAATGCCTGCAGTTACACGTAATAAGTGTTCCACTGCACCATCTTCTTCATGAATGATCAAATGACTGGAGAATTCCTCCATAGGAATAGAGAACCAATCAGCAAGGAATTTTTTTATATAATATCGTCCAGTATGAATCTGATCAACCACCGCATAGATTTCTGTGCGGTTACAAGTAGAAATAATAATGTTTTCTAAGATGCTCTTTTGCTGTTGCAATGTTTGCATCGCTTGTGGCAAATCAGCTTCTACGAATGATAGCTTCTCTCTAATTTCGACAGGGGCGGTTCGGTGGTTAACACCGACAACGACTGTATACATTAGGTGCTCACACCTTTCGGAATCTTTTTCGTACATTCATTATAACATACATAGCGCTTTAGTCGGAATGCAAATTGTGAACAACGTTTGAAGTCATAATGTAGCAATTCCATCAAAACAACTCATTACTTACATGCGACTTTCAATTTCACGCCATGCTTCATCCATACCCATTCCCTTTTCAGATGAAAACAGGATTAGCGGCTCGTGTATTTCCATGTTAAATGTTGTCCGCACGATCTTCTTATGTTTTTCCCATTTACCTTTAGGTATTTTATCCGCTTTTGTTGCAATGACGATCGTAGGGATATTGTAATGAGACAGGAAGTCGTGCATCATGCAGTCATCTTTTGTCGGAGGATGGCGCAAATCAACAATCTGTACTACCGCACGCAATTCTTCACGTGACGTGATGTATTGTTCGATCATACCGCCCCATTTTTCTTTTTCGGTTTTCGAAACTTTCGCATAGCCGTACCCTGGTACGTCAACGAAAAATAATTTTTCTTCGATTTTATAGAAATTGAGTGTTTGGGTCTTCCCTGGTTTTGAAGATGTACGAGCCAAGCTTTTACGTCCGATCATTTTGTTAATGAAGGAAGATTTACCTACATTCGAACGCCCAGCTAAAGCAAATTCAGGATAACCTTCTGTTGGGTATTGTTCAGGTCTAACGGCACTCATAATCATTTCAACGTTATGGACTTTCATTTCTTTTCCTCCAAAGCGATATCGAGTACTTCATGAGCATCCGATACTAGTTTAAATGTCAATTCTTTTCTTACACTATCTGGAATATCATCCAAATCGCGTTCATTATCAGACGGGATGATGATCGTACGCAGTCCTGCACGGTGAGCACTAAGCGTCTTTTGTTTTAGTCCACCAATTGGCAGCACACGTCCACGCAATGTCACTTCTCCTGTCATACCGACTTCACGGCGTATCGGGCGTTCTGTCAATGAGGATACGAGTGCCGTGACGATAGTAATACCAGCGGAAGGTCCATCTTTTGGCGTTGCGCCTTCTGGGACGTGAATATGAATATCCCATTTTTCATGGAAATCAGGATCTATATCAAATGTCATGGCTTTTGAACGCACATAGGATAATGCCGTTTGTGCTGATTCCTTCATGACATCCCCAAGTTTACCTGTCAGCAATAATTTACCTTTACCTGGAGATAAAGATACTTCAATTTGCAATGTATCCCCGCCGACGGATGTATAGGCAAGTCCAGTAGCCATACCGACTTGATTAACCGTTTCTGCCTGCCCAAACCTGAAACGCTTTTTGCCAAGTAACACTTCTAAAGACTTCGGGCTCACTGTTAAGCTCTTCTTATCGCCTGCTAGAATTTGGCGCGCAGCTTTACGACAAATGCTTGCGATTTCTCGTTCAAGTGAACGTACACCAGCTTCACGTGTATAGTATCGTACGACTTCCAGTACTGCCTCTTCCTGGAAACGAAGTTGTGATTTCTTTAGGCCATGTTCCTTCATCTGTTTGGGAATCAAATGATTAATAGCGATCGATTGTTTTTCCTGTTCTGTATAACCAGGAATTGAAATAATTTCCATACGGTCTCGCAGCGGTCCGGGAATAGCCCCCAGGTCATTTGACGTCGCAATGAATAATACACTTGAAAGATCATATGGCTCTTCTATATAATGATCGCTAAAACTGCTGTTTTGTTCAGGATCGAGCACTTCCAGCATGGCAGACGATGGATCTCCTCGGAAATCATTGGACATTTTATCGATTTCATCGAGTAAGAATACCGGGTTGACAGTGCCCGCTTTTTTCATGCTTTGGATAATACGTCCAGGCATAGCGCCTACATACGTTCGGCGATGACCACGGATTTCAGACTCATCACGGACACCACCTAGTGATAAACGTACAAATTCACGTCCTAGTGACTCGGCGATAGAACGGGCTAACGAAGTTTTACCCACTCCTGGAGGACCATCTAGACAAAGAATCGGTCCACGCAGAGAATTTGTCATCTGACGTACAGCGAGGTATTCAAGAATCCGTTCTTTAACGTTTTCCAAACCTTCATGATCACGATTCAATATCTCTTCTGAACGAGATAAATTTAGTTGATCTTCTGTCGCATGCGTCCATGGCAACATAATGAGCCACTCAATGTAATTACGAATGATGCCACTTTCAGCTGAAACAGAAGGGATTTTTTCATAACGTTCCAATTCGCGCTCTGCTGCGTCTCTCACGGATTGCGGCATATTGGCTTCTTCGATTTTCTTTTTCAACTCGGACACTTCTAGACCTTTACCATCTTTATCGCCTAGCTCAGTTTGAATCGCCTTTAATTGTTCGCGTAAGTAAAACTCTTTCTGTGTGCGTTCCATTGCTTCCTTCACGCGTTCATTAATTTTTTGTTCAAGCTCCATAATTTCCTGTTCATTATACATTCGACTGATTAGCCATTCCAAACGTTCAGGTACGTTTAGAATCTCAAGCACTTCTTGTTTGGCAGTTAGTTTTAATGGCAAGTTGGATGCGATCATGTCCGCTAATCTACCCGGTTCTTGAATGCTTTCAACCGTCTCCAGTGTTTCGTCTGAAATCCGTTTGCTATTCTTCGCATATCGTTTAAACTGTGCAACAAGTGACCGCATCAGCGCTTCTGCTTGCGCGTCTATTTCTTCATTCTCTTCGTAACATGTGACATTGACAACTGGATACAGGTCAGCTTCTTGGTAACTGCTCCACTCTGCTCTATGTATGCCTTCGATTAACACACGGTACGTACCATTTGGTAATTGAGTCATTGATTTGATATTCGCCAGAGTACCTAATTCATGCAAATCTTCTTTTTCCGGATTTTCCAAACTCAAATCTTTCTGCGTTGCAAGGAAAACCTGATGATTATCTGCTAATGAATGTTCAATGGCGAAAATTGAGCGTTCTCGACCCACATCAATATGTAAAAGCATCGTCGGATACACTATCACTCCGCGAAGTGGCAATAATGGGATGTTCTGTTTTTGAATCGTCGGCATGATAAGCCACCTCCAAATAAATTATGTTTATGTATGTGTACTGCTTAAATGAAATCTTATGTAAGAAAAAGCCGACTGCCGAACGTATAAGATACGCATCGGTGGAGCCGGCCCTTTTGCCTTTTCGGCGTTATGCGGTATTTTTTTCGCTATCTGATTCGTATATAGATCCGTCTTCTCTGTGCAAGATCGGAGTCGACTTACCAAGAACAGAGTCCTTCGTAATGATACATTTCTTCACTTCTTCAAGTGAAGGAAGATCGTACATTACATCCAACATGATGTTTTCGATAATCGAACGAAGTCCACGTGCACCCGTTTTACGAGCGATCGCTTCTTTCGCAATTTCAATCAATGCGTCATCTTCAAATTGAAGTTCTACATCATCCAGTTCGACCATCTTTTGGTATTGTTTTACGATCGCATTTTTCGGCTCAGTTAGAATTTGATACAATGTATCCGCATCTAATGTATCGAGAGTTGCAATCACCGGCAAACGGCCGATAAATTCTGGAATCAAACCATATGACTGGAGATCTTCAGGAATCAGTTTAGCCAATAGGCTATCTTCTTCATTGATCTCTTGCTTGGATTCAGAACCGAAGCCGATCACTTTACGGCCAATACGGCGTTTAACGATATCTTCGATGCCATCAAAAGCTCCACCTACGACAAATAAGATATTTGTCGTATCGATTTGTAAGAATTCTTGATGAGGATGTTTACGACCGCCTTGTGGTGGTACGCTCGCAACTGTTCCTTCAAGAATCTTCAACAAAGCTTGTTGTACACCTTCACCGGATACGTCACGAGTAATCGATGCGTTCTCAGATTTACGAGCTACTTTGTCGATTTCATCAATGTAGATAATTCCTTTTTCAGCTTTATCAATATCGAAGTCCGCTGCTTGAATCAATTTCAAGAGAATATTCTCTACGTCTTCCCCAACGTAGCCTGCTTCAGTTAATGAAGTCGCATCTGCAATCGCGAATGGTACATCCAAAATACGAGCCAACGTTTGCGCAAGTAATGTTTTACCGCTACCAGTTGGGCCGATTAAGACGATATTGGATTTAGCCAGCTCGACATCATCAATTTTACTGCTTGAATTCACCCGTTTGTAATGATTGTATACTGCTACTGCGAGTGATTTCTTTGCGCGATCTTGCCCGATAATATAATCATCGAGGATACCTTGGATCTCTCTTGGTTTTGGAACGTCTTTTAGCTCGAAGCCTTCTTCAAGACCGACTTCCTCTTCCACGATTTCCGCACAAAGTTCAACGCATTCATCACAAATATAAACACCTTGACCTGCTACTAATTTACGGACTTGCTCTTGAGATTTTCCGCAAAAAGAACAGCTCAGGTTATCGTTTTCATCATTAAATTTGAACATTATGCTCACCCCTATTCAAGTGAATATACTACAAGATTACCATGACTTAATCAACTATTTAGAACTTAATGACCGATTCCTATCAGCCTGATATGTATCATTATTTATGTTCTAGCTTATGGAGTTTCCCAAAGTCTATACATGAAGTTGTTTCATTTAAGAAAAACAAGGTACGGACAAACCGTACCTTGTTACATTCATATAGAAAGATTAGTCGATGATTTTAGCGTTATCAACAAGTAGTTGTACTGTTTTATTGAAGCGAAGATCGTTCTCAAGTACAGATGTGCCACCAAGAGTTGTCTTGATTTGCTCAACGTCCATACCGAATTGCTCAGACATCTTTTCAAGCTCAGCATTTACTTCTTCTTCTGGAACTTCTACTTTTTCAGCAGCGCCGATTGCTTCAAGTGTCAATGAAACGCGAACGCGGCTTAACGCGTCGTCTTTCATCTGGTCGCGAAGTGTTTGCTCGTCTTGACCAGAGAACTGGAAGTAAAGATCTAAGTTCATACCTTGCATTTGTAGACGTTGTTCGAAGTCCTGCATCATACGATCCGTTTCTGAATCGATCATCGCTTGTGGGATTTCCATTTCAGCGTTGCTTGCAGCTTGTTCTACTAAATCGTCACGAAGAGCTGTTTCAGAATCATTCTTTTTCACTTCTTCAGCTTCTTCTTTCAATTTCGTACGTAGTTCTTCTACTGAAGATACGCTTTCATCGATTTCTTTTGCTAACTCATCATCAAGTTCAGGAACTTCTTTAGACTTGATTTCATTAACTTTCACTTTGAATATAGCAGGCTTTCCAGCTAATTCAGTAGCGTGATATTCTTCAGGGAAAGTAATTTCAATTTCTTTTTCTTCTCCTGTTTTCATGCCTACTACTTGCTCTTCGAATCCTGGAATGAATGAACCAGAACCTACTTCAAGTTCGTAGTTTTCAGACTGCCCGCCTTCGAATGCTTCGCCATTAGCGAATCCTTCGAAATCAATTGTAGCTGTATCGCCATTTTCAACAACGCCGTCTTCTTTGACTACCATTTCTGCTAGTGCTTCAGTACGTTGTTCAAGCTGCGCGTCTACTTCCTCGACTGTAACTTCAACTGCTTGACGAGTTACTTCAAGACCTTTGTATTCTCCAAGCGTAACTTCTGGCTTAAGAGCTACAACAGCAGTGAAAACGACAGGTTCGCCTTTTTCTAGCTTTTCGATGTCGATTTCAGGGGCTGCAATTGGATCAACGTCTGCTTCGTCTACTGCAGCAGAGTATGCTCCAGGTAGTACGATATCGATTGCATCGTTGTAAAGTGATTCTTCACCGTACATTTTGTTGAACATTTTACGTGGCATTTTCCCTTTACGGAAACCAGGTGCCTGTACTTTCTTAACTACTTTTTTGAACGCTTCGTCTAATGCTTCGTTGAAACGATCTACGGAAACTTCAAACGTAAGTTTCCCTTCACTACCTTCTAGTTTTTCCCATTTAACTGTCATATGTATGACCTCCAAATCATTTGTAATACTTTTATTTTTATTTTAATCAATTATACCTTCGCATGATTGTATCTGAATTTTTTCTGTACATCCTAAAAAATCTTCGACACTCTTTGAAGGCTTTACCTGAATCAGCTTATTTTGTTTCACCTGTAAGTAGCGACAACGTTGCTGAGGACAGATAAGCAGTTGACAACCATTTTAGTATAACATAGTCTATTCATCTTTCAAGAATTAATCACTGTCAGCTTTCCATTTCTTCATCTACCGAACGTATGAACGTCAGTAATGAAGATTCCTCCGTCTGCTTACCATACAATAACTGCTTTGTATACGCTACATACGCTCCTGCCACCTCTTCCGCCGTGTAAGGACCCCAGTGGAACGGAAACAGCAAGACACTATACTTAAGGATCAGATTGACGACCAGTTCACTAGCGGTTGGATCTTTCTCAAATTGCGCTTTCGCGAGAAACTGCACTTCTCCAATAAATTGATCTTCTTCGGGTGACACTAATCTTGATGGATTAGCTTCAGTCTCAAAGTGGTATTTTCGAACAGCTAGCGACTCTTGGTATCCCGTTTGTTGCAATAACATCAGTGCATAGGTCTTGACAACAGGTAACGAATCCTCTGCTTCAATTACCTCTACGAGCAACGGTATATGCGGCTGTAATTTCTGATGTTGCAACGATAATAAGAATTCCTGTTGTTCCATCGGTCCCATTTGGTAAAATTGCTCGCTTGTAATAGAGGGCTCCTCAATAGAAGGTTCTTCATAACGATCAGATAATCGACTATTCAATTCCCGCAAGTATTGGAACTTCTGCAAGCTATATTCTGGAATGATTTCTTTCTCCAAAAGACCTTGTATCGTCAGCTCTACCTCAGCGTAATGCTGTAACTGAATCGAGATCGAAAGATAAAGCTCAAGTAACTCTATGTAATCGCCTGCTTGGTTTTGCATAGCAAGAAGGGTGAATTCTTTCGCTCGTTCATACTCTTTCATTTCATATAAAGAAATAGCCAGACCATCGAAAACTGTGTAATCTTCTGGATTAATTTCCAATACAGATTCGAAATTCCGGACCGCTTCTTCATGAAGATCACGTTCCATTGCTTGTCTACCTTGCCGATGAAGACGTTCGAGTGTTCCAGGGAAAACAACCACATTTCCTTTTCTAATGACTTGTCTTTTCTTCTTTTGCATTGTAATCACCTGCCTGCTTTGTTCCTTTCACTATAGCACAGCATTCTCAATCGATTCCACCTTGACGCCATGAATGATATGAAGCGAGTACACTTGCGATTTATCCGCCACATACCACTTCTGCTGATCTACTTCGCAAATGACTGGCTGATCAGTAGTTGTCCAAATATATTTCCCGTCGGTATGGCGACCTACTGCCCGATCCATTTCAATGTTTTTGATTACTGACGGTGATTATCCAGACAAGGTAGAACACGCGTGCATCTGCATCGTTTTGAATTACCGCGTTAAAAGGTTTGAGGGTTAGTAATCTATGCGCTACAGTCAAAGCATACACTACGCTGCCAAGCTTCCATTTATCTAACGTCTCTTTAATAGTAGACGGACTAGCTGCCAATGAAACATCCAAGCCGAAATAACAATTACTTGCAAAATAACGTTGATGTACGTCATTCAATTGAACGGAGCCAAAGTCTACAGTTTTGTTCTGTTGCAATATATGATTTTACTTACTGTAAACTAGTGAATGCTGGAAACCACCTTGCTCATCATTTTATCATAGTCGCAGACTGCCAATTAACTTACTAGACGATTTGATATTTCACTTGCAGACTTGCGCTGATTGTAATCGTGCCGGACTCGATTGGTGTTCTGCCGGTATCCGCCATGGCCATCGCACGAAATGCTACCGGTTGAGATGTATGCTGTTCTTCAATCTTCATAGGAATGGGTCGGTTCTGTAATTTCAATGAAGTTCCAATCGTAATCATCTTTGTCTCTGCATCTTGCAGAGCTAGTACTAACGCTTGCTGATATTGTTCATCTTGGTCCGGCATCGTGAATTCGATCGAGCCGATTTGATTCGCACCATTTTTGACCGCAAGATCGACGAGTTCTCCTGTTCGTGAAAGTTCATTACTTGTAATGCGGATGGAATTAATCACTTCATAGCCTTGAAAGCGCTGTTCACCGTTAATATACTCATAGACTGGTCGAATTTGAAAATCAATCGTTTGAATAGACGTTTCCGCAATGCCCGCCTTTTGCAGCGACTGAATTACTTGATTCATACGTCTAGCATTTTCTTGCTGGATTTCTGCGAGTTCCGTACCTCTAGATATAACAGATAGTACAATATGAACCGTACTAGGCGAGACTTTTACTGCCCCTTCACCAAAAACAGTAATCGTACGTGCTTCCTGTTCGTTATACATATAGAACACTCTCCTTTTTACAGTATTATCATGTCTATGCCACACTCGAACCTAGTTAGACCTCTTTTTTGTTTGTTCACACACTTGAACGAGAATAAAGGCTTCATCATAACTTAAAGAAAACGGCTATGGAGGGATTCCTATGCGTGAAAGTGAAAAACAAATCGCGAAATTAGCATTGCTCGGTGAATCTATCGGCTTGTTCGGCCAAGCGATTACGACGCTAGCGGCTTATCTTGCATTAGTAGATGAGGAAACCGAAGAAGATAAATTTATTAAAATGCAGAGACAGATTGATGATTTATTGAGCGAGATTAGGCAGAAAAAGTAATGCAGTAAAGGATGGACACGACTACAGAAGTAAAAAAACTACAATTTAAATAGTAAAACCAGACAAATCCAGTAGTTACCCGCTTTTTGTTTAAAGAGTACTATTGGCGAAACTTTTAATACAAATAAAAAAGCTCCCGATCCATTACGACCGATGAGCTCTGAATATTCGTTTCAATATTAGAATGTGATGAATCCTTTTTGTACTGCGAATCCACCTAATGTAAACAAGGCGATGACAACGAGTGTAATGATGAATAATCGATTATTTCTGTCCAAGACGTCACCTTTTTCTCTATCGGATAGATTAGTATTGCTAGTTACTTTATTCTATCCTATCGAGTTCAGAATTGGCAATCTGATTTTCAATCAATCTCTTTTCTTAGTTGATGCAAAAAATTTTCCATGAAGTCATGTCGTTCTTTCGCCAAACGCGTGCCTTCTCTCGTGACCATCAATTCTTTCAGCAATAATAACTTCTCGTGAAAATGCGTAACCGTAGCCGTTTCTTTTTTACGGTATTCTGACACTGACATATCCTTGCGAGCTTCTTCTTGCTGATCGTAAAGTTTCCTGCCACGCGCTCCACCAAACGCAAATGCACGCGCTATTCCAACCGCGCCAATGGCATCCAAACGATCAGCATCTCTGACAATAGCACCTTCAATCGACGTAATATTTTTTGCGTTGCCACCACTGAATGACACGCTCTCAATCGCAGATATCACATTATCTGTAATCTGTTGTGTCGCACCTATTTTTTCAAGAAGCTCTATTTTAGTTGCTTCATGCATTTCTTTATATTTCGCATCTTCTACATCATGCAACAGGACTGCTAAACGTACGACTAGTTCATCCGCACCTGGCTCAGTCGCCAAAATTTTCTCTGCGTTTTTCATTACGCGATCAATATGATCGAGATCATGACTCGCATCAAATTTATTATAAATGCCTTCAACTTCTAACCTGCATTTCGCTATCATTTCTCGCATTCGATTCCTTCCCCTCTTTTTCATTAGTTATATGCGAATACCTCTCTGAAAATCAGTTCGTTTTCATGACGAGTAAAGCTCACTTCACTGAATTACCGAGTCGAATCGTTACTGTCGTACCTAATTTTGAAGAAGAGCTTACTGAAACTCCAGACGCTTCACCGTAATAGAGTTTACCACGCTCATCAACGTTGTGAATACCTACACCGCCAAGTTTTATCGTACTATGTGCTGATTAAACAGGCATATCCAATCCCGTTTACAGTTTCTTAAACGATAAATAGTATATGACCATCTTCAGATACTGCGAGGACTCGTATTTCACCTTATCGTGTAAACAGGAAAGGAAACCAAGGTGGCCCCTTTCCTTCTATTATAATTAGAGTATACTATTTCACATAACTTGTCAGATAGCCGTAACCTTTGGCTTCCATTTCTCCAAGCAGTATAAAATTGATCGATGCGCTGTTGATACACTAACCTAATCCGCCGCGATCTTTCAGCCGGTCTTCGAAAATGTGTACGAGATGGCTATCTCCTGCACGGCTTCTCACTTCAGTTCGCACCATATTGAAACTTTTATCAATATATTCCGTCAGTATTTCCGGAACGATTGGTCGGGTGAAGCTTGGCCAACCGCACTGTGAGTCATACTAATCGTCACTTGAGATTAATGGTTCAATTAGTGCGACATCGATAGAGATGCCATTTTCAAACGTATCTTATTATTCATTCAAGAATAATGCTTATGTATGGTCGCCTTGTGTCACTTAATACTGATCTTTCGTCAATTACTCTATCCATTCTTTATCGCTTGGTTTAGGAAAGTCCGCTATCGTTTGACATCTTCCTTTACTATTTATGTACCTAGTATGAATTAAAGACACGATAAAACCTATGGATTGATATAGCCAAATCCAGACGTTTTTTGAAAAAATGATCCTCGCCTATACCTGTTGACAATTTGCCAACAAACATTTATTCTTTTAAAGAAGTAGATATTTTTACCGTTGTCGTAGAAATGGAGGGGGAGTGTCATGTCAGAAGGTGGTCTTGGTCTATCTATCGGGCAATTATTGCGTAATGTTTTAGAAGAACGTTCATTGTCCATGCGCAAACTAAGCGAACTAACAGATATTGATACTTCAACTATCTCTAGGATCATCAACGACAAGCGCAAAGCAACACTAGACCACCTGGAGAAGTTTGCGATCATTTTGGAAATCCCTTTAGCCAAATTACTTCAGGCGGCAGGCTATCCGGTTGATCATAAACACACGATACGTTCTGGTTATGATGAAACCATTCAACATTTGGTCAATACTTCAGAACTTCTATCTGCGGATATCTCCATTGAAAAAGTTAAACTTCAACTTACAAGTTACGAAGCGTATGTTCAGACAACTGAAGGAAGAAAAAGAATTTTATATGACTTCGATAAGAAGTTAAAATTGGCAGGCGGAGTAGGTCCATTCGTCGATCAAATAAAAGAATTATTTACACGATTTACAATGCAAGACGTTGCAAAACGTGATCTAACCGTTATCGGCAGCGCATTATTGTACTTTATCGTTCCTGTGGATGTCATCCCGGACTACATTTTTGCGGTCGGATATCTGGATGATGCAATCGCAGTCCAAATTGCTTCAAGCGTACTAACAAAGAGTTCATAATCAGATGAGTAGGTGTGACATTAATGGAAAACAGAGAAACTGGAAAGCGTCGTAAGAAAAAACTTAAAAGAAAATATAAACGGGTACTATTCTTGGTATTCACTTTGCTACTATTAGCGGGTGGCGGATATGTCGCTGCACAATATTCAAACGGCCTGTCCTTTGCGAATGACGGCAACACAAACGAAATACATACAGAACTTAGCGATAGTAGTAATACCTTTTCTGATAGCAATTCCACCTTTGACGACTTTGAAGGTGGCGAATCACAATTTGGAGAAATTAACGTATTGTTGATCGGTGATGACGCAAGAGGCGACGAAGATGAAACTCGTTCAGACGCTTTAATGATTGGCCACTACGATCAAACAACCAACAAAGTAAAGTTGATCTCTCTAATGCGTGATACATACGTCGACATTCCAGGTCACGGTATGGAAAAGATTAATGCCGCTTATGCACTTGGTGGACCTGAATTAGTACGACAAACGATTAAGCATAATTTCGATGTGGATGTACAATATTACGCAATTGTTAATTTCGAAGGTTTCTCTAAAATCGTCGATGTTATTGCGCCTGACGGTATTGAAGTCGATATTCCATATGAAATGTCACACGGTCTAGGTTTAACGCTCTATCCTGGCCAACAAAAATTAAACGGAGATCAATTACTCGGTTACGTACGATTCCGCCACGACATCCATAGTGATTATGGTCGTGTGGAACGTCAGCAAGAAGCTCTAGCGAAACTGAAAGACGAAGCGATGAGTTTGCAGACACTCGTCAATATACCGAAACTTATGGGTGTTATTGATCCGTATATTGATACGAACATCGACAGTAAAACTATCTTTACCATTGCTAAAGGTATGTTGACTGGCAGCAAGAATAACGAAATGGAATCACTGCGTATTCCCGTAGAAGGATCATTTGGCGACCTACGCACAGACGTTGGTGCTGTTCTTGAGATTAATTTAGAACAGAACAAACAAGCATTACGAGAGTTTTTATCATTAGAGGATGAATCCGTAGATGATGGAAGCGTACAAGACGGAGAATATGCAGAAGATCAACCATATAATCAAGATCAGCAATTCTGAAACGATATACGTTCACATAAGAATAAGCTGTTCCAGTCATTCAACCGACCGGAACAGCTTATTTTTACGTTAAATTATTTATATGCCAGAATACACTAGCGTCGCATAAATGAGTTCACAATATTCCGTCTATACTTTTCTGTCCACAAGGAAAAAATCGAAGACAGCTGAACAGAGACAGTCAACATCCATTTTTTTACTATACCTTTTGGCTACTGTGACAGA
>NZ_PDYL01000042.1:0-1092 GCF_002743035.1 Sporosarcina sp. P12(2017) | reverse complement strand
TGAGTCCGTATATAAAACCGGCTAACTTCACGCCCTTATATGAATCAGTTTAGTATGTTGGGTCCAAAGAGATCGTGTATAAGAAAGTGGAATCGATAAGGTTTGTGAAGGCTTCTATGATTGGTAAAGAAGGAGAAATGAACATGAAACATGTCGTAGCTTTAGATGTGAGTAAAGGAAAAAGTACTATTGTGATTTATGATGGTTATTGTCAATGTGAATTTGAAGGTGAATTACATCATACACGTGTTGAATTTGAACGATTGCACGAAAGAATGGCAGAGATCACAAAGGTCGATGGGCAGGCGCCAGATATCGTATTTGAAGCAACCGGCGTCTATTCAAAACCTGTCGAAGCGTTTCTAAAAGATTTTGGCTATGCATATTGTCGAATGAATCCACTTGAAGCCAATTTACAGATGGCGAAGATGCGGCGGCATAAAACGGATCTTAGTGACGCTCATGAACTTGCGAAAACCCATTTCCAAGTGGAGCGTAAAAATACATATATCCAAAATGATTATTATGAACAGATGCGTGCGATGACACGTTATTACGATGAAGTTGATGAAGAAATGATTTTACTAAAAAGCAGAATGCACTCGATTTTACATCTTAGTTTCCCGGAATTAGAAAAGCTCATTACACCAAGTTCAGCTCTGTTTTTAAATATCGTGCAGCTCTATCCGCATCCCGCACTTTTACTAGATCATTCAAAAACGATCATTAAGAATCGCTTAAAAGCCAATACAAGAAAGAACCTCTCGCTAACACGTGCTGAAGCGAAAGCATCCCTTCTATTGGAAGCAGCCCAAAACAGCTATCCAGCCATCAAACAGAACGATATTCGATGCGACCAGGCCCGTGATTACGCATCCCGGATTGCGGATTTGATGGAGAAGAAAGATTCACTGGTAAAACAAATGACGGAGTTATCAGAAGGTCGAAAGGAATATCTTGTCTACCGCTCGATACCGGGTATAGGGGATTCGACGGCACTGCCGAACGGAATTTCATTGAAAATCGCCGGTAAAATGACGAAAATCAGACCTGGGCCTGCTTCCGGTGAATGTCCTAATGCGAAAACGGCTG
>NZ_PDYL01000041.1:0-1407 GCF_002743035.1 Sporosarcina sp. P12(2017) | reverse complement strand
CACTAGTGTCGCGTTAAAATAATATCTCTTGTTGTTGAATTCTGAATACTCTCTAATTAATCTTTTCCACAAAAAAATCCTTTATAATGGGTTGGAGGCAGTAATCCATCCAAATCCAATATAAAGGACTCACTCATGGATAAGATTACACGAAAATCAGCATTTGAGCAATGGGCAGAACCGATTTTCAATGAATTATTTGCGGAACAAGTTCAGCTCCATTGTCTCGATCATTATACAAAGAAGCTACATATGGCTTCGTTTACGAACTTACTTTTGTACGCACAGATTCATGAAACGGAAAGCTTACGCGCCGTCAGTGACAGCGTCTTTTCCGAAGAACTACAGGAAGCCACGAACTTGGATTCCATCAGCTTCTCACAGCTTGGCAGGCGTTTACGTCAGGTGCCGACGGAATTCTTTCAGGCCATTTTTCTTGATCTGGTCTCACAGATCCACAGCGCTACTGATTTCCAGACCCATCGCAAGCGGACAACTCCACTGAAAATCATCGATTCTAGTACGCTGCCTTTGAACTTGTATAACCACCGATGGGCGGAATTCCGAAAAACGAAGTCCGGTATCAAGCTCCATCTACGTCTCGTATTTATGGGAAATGGTTGTTCCTACCCGGATCAGGCGGTCTTGACGAACGCCAAAGAACACGATCGCGGTCAACTGGAGGTTCTAGTCGATGATAAGGAATGCCTGTATGTGTTCGATCGCGGCTATCTGGATTACGAACGGTTTGACCTCATGACAGATGAGGGGTATTTCTTCGTCTCTCGTTTACGGAAAAACGCAGTTGTCCGGTCGCTTGAACACTTCGAGTTACCAGAAGATACCCTGGTATTATCGGATGAAATGGTTGTGATTGGCACAACGCAAAACCGGTCGGAAAATGTGTTCCGTCTGTTGAAAGTATTGGATTCCAAAGGCAATCAACTGAACCTGATCACGAACCGTTTTGATCTGTCTGCCGACGAAATCGCAGAACTGTATAAGTCACGCTGGGCCATAGAACTGTTCTTCAAATGGATGAAACAACATTTGAATATCAAGAAATTCTACGCACAAAGCCAGCAGGGCGTGCATAACCAAGTGTATCTGGCGATGATCGTCTACTGCTTGAATGTGCTGGCGCAGTTACGGACAAAAAGTAAGCGAACATACCTGCAAATCAGCCGCTATCTAAAGGCCTCTTTATGGAAGTCTGCGCATATTTGGCTTCGAAAAATCGAAGGAAAAGGTGTACCGTAATGCGGGAAATCCGTTTCTGTCACAGTAGCCAAAAGGTATAGTAAAAAAATGGATGTTGACTGTCTCTGTTCAGCTGTCTTCGATTTTTTCCTTGTGGACAGAAAAGTATAGACGGAATATTGTGAACTCATTTATGCGACGCTAGTG
>NZ_PDYL01000040.1:0-1431 GCF_002743035.1 Sporosarcina sp. P12(2017) | reverse complement strand
TCAAACAAGAGCGTAGACTGTCCTCGAAGATGCTCAAGCAACGCTTCCACTGTCGGAAGCGGAATCAACTCCACATCTTGCGCAAAGTCAAGAAATGACACATCCACCGGTGGCAAATAGATCCGTTTGAATCCTAACGTCAACGCTTGCTGGATTGCAGGCAACAAGCCATGGAACGGAACCAACTCGCCATGCAGTGATAGAGACGTAATGACGCAGATGGAATCATCCAGCGGCAAAGGCTGATCCGTCAGCTCCTGAATAGCCGCAAGCAACATCGCACCATCAAAACCCGTCCCACTCTTCTGTATATCCGCTGGCGACAAATGAATCGTAATCTTCTTCATCGTCAAATCAAAATCCAAATGGTGCAAACAACTCAAAATACGCTCCTTCGATTCCTTGATACTCGCATCCGGCAACCCAATAATTACACACTGCTCCTTATCGACGCGTATGTCGGCCTCCACACGGACCCGTTCCCCTTTTAACCCTTGCAGCCCAATACTCATGACTGTCGAAGCCATCCCTTCACCTTCTTTACTCAATCTGATTGTTTAGAGTATAGCGGAGGTGATACAGCATGGTCAAAACAGCAAAATTGAATTATTAAAAAGAGAAACGGCATACGTATCATGTTTTATAAAAGATGAATTGAATTTCACTTGCAATTTCAATAGAAGAAATCAATTCTTCGACTATTTTCTTTTATAACAAAAAAGCCAACCGAACGTTTACACGATTAGTTGGCTTTTCATTTTGCATGTTCTCGAATTGTCAGACTAGCGTCTGAATTGTGTGATACACAGGTAGCGATCACTAAATCGTCACTTCTCCAGACTCCATCGGCTGCCGTAGCATATCCAGCGTCTTCCTCGAGAATTCACCCAGCTCATCAAGGAACAGTATGCCACGGTGTGCCAAAGAAATCTCTCCAGGCTTCGGATGAGTACCCCCACCTATCAATGAAATAGCAGAAGCGGAATGGTGAGGTTGGCGATAAGGCGGACGCAACGTCATCCCCTGCTTTACCCGCGCCAAATGATATAAACTATACACTTCAAGCGCTTCCTCCTGCGCTAAATCCGACATGATAGAAGAAAAAGCACCAGCCAGCATACTCTTGCCACAACCTGGCGGGCCGATCAATAACGTATGATGTCCCCCAGCCGCCGCAATCTCCAATGCGCGCTTCGCCTGCTGCTGGCCACGGATCGAGGCAAAATCCGTCTCCGGCTGCTCGTGAGTAGGTGCCTGTTCTGTAATAACAGGAGATAGAAAGCCTTCAAACATGAGTGTAGACTGTCCTCGAAGATGCTCAAGCAACGCTTCCACTGTCGGAAGCGGAATCAACTCCACATCTTGCGCAAAGTCAAGAAACGACACATCCACCGGTGGCAGATAGATCCGTTTGAAGCCTAACGTCAACGC